>JANNBD010000274.1:0-4323 GCA_031385105.1 Chamaesiphon sp. OTE_78_metabat_374 | reverse complement strand
GTCGGCGCGGGTGCATAATGTGACCTATGTAGTGGCGGGAAACCAGGGCAAGGGCGGAATTTCGATTCCGACAGACAACTATAACGGGATTAATGTTGCCTATTCAAGTCTGCGCCAGGGCAGTTACAGCAAGTTAGATTTTTCCAATCTGAGTGAAGCCCCAATTGGAACTGCAAAAAGACTTGAGGATCGGGAAGTAAATGTCGGCAATCGCAGATCGATCGGCTTAGTGGCTCCAGGCGGCAATCTTCAGCTCTATAATCTAGCTGGGAAGGCTGTGCCAGCGAATGGGACTAGTTTTGCCGCGCCCCATGTAACGGCTACTGTCGCCCTATTACAGGAATTCGGAGATCGACAACTGCGGACTAAAAATCAGAGGCCTGTGAATGTGCGCCCGCGTTGGACGCTCAATACCCGCCGTCATGAGGTGATGAAAGCGGTGCTATTGAACTCTGCTGACAAAATCAAAGACACAGGCGATGGGCTAAAACTGGGGATGACGCGGACGATGCTAGCCAAAAATAATCGGGACTGGACGGAATCTATTTCAGCACGAGATCCGCAGATTCCGCTGGATGATCAGTTGGGTGCGGGTCAATTAAATGCTTTCCGTGCTTACCAGCAGTTCAGTCCTGGTGAGTATCCTCCCACAAGTCCAGTTCCATCGATCGGTTGGGACTACAATACAATCTCTACAAGAGTATACCGAGATTATCTGATCGATCGACCCCTGGCCGAAAATAGTTGGGTATCGATCTCCCTCACTTGGGATCGATTAGTCGAGCTGCAAGATCTCAATCACAATCAGCAGTATGATGTCGGTGAAAAGTTTCGCAATTTAGGTCTTAATCAGCTCGATCTCTACTTGATGCCTGCTGAAGAGGATCGAATCGATCGAAGTCTATGGTCATCAACTAGCTCTGTAGATAGCGTCCAGCATATCTTCCACAAAATTCGCGATCCAGGCAAGTACAAAATTCGGGTCTATTTTCGCACCGCGATCAACTCATCTCATCAAGCTTATGCTCTAGCTTGGTGGACAGTTTCAGGAAAATAAGCAAATGAGACTGTAGTAATAGCTAGGATACATGCACTAAAACCTAATCCCTCAAGTCTAAAGCCCAAAGTCTAATCCCTAATCCCTATTTTCTCATGCCCGAAATTCCAAATAATTTTCAACAATGTGATACTAAACAGCAAAAAATGGGGATTTTAGATCTATAGAGCAAAACTATCCCCATTGCTACAGCCAGATCCTATGACACCATTACCAGATCTTTCCCAGGAACAGACACACCACCCGGATCTTGACGCACTATCTAGATTGGAAACATTTCTCTACCTCACACCCGTCGTAGGCTTATTGCCTTCAATGTGGGCAATTTATCGATGTCAACGGAACAAGCGACAATTGGCAGTATGTCGATTATCAATTCTCCTGGCATTTATCTGGCTGAGTATCTATCTAAGTTTAAATGTCGGTGCAGATTTATCAGGAGCATCAGCAGTGGGCTTACGATTATTATTCCTAAATAGTTTAGCGACCTCTGGCTACTTTATGGTTAGCGTATGGTTAATGGTGCTACTCTGGCAAAAGAAATCTTTGAGATTGCCTGGATTTAGTGTCCTAGCAGAACGCACGATTCAGTAATCATGTACTTGTTTATACATCCGTAAAGATTTAAGTTCAGCCATCGCTGCAATCATTCAAATCCCCATCCCTAATTTAAAACGTGAGTAAAGTGGACGCGAGAAAAGCCAACCAGCAACGTCGTAAATCAAATAGCCCCAATCCCCCAATGGTTCGTCGCCAATCAACAAAAAAACGGCGGGGCATACCTCTTTGGGTGTGGCTAGGTTGGAGTAGCGTCGCAACGGTTTCGGCTGCTGCGGTGGCTTTTGTGGCTGTCTCCTTCACCTCCGCACCGCTTCAGCAGCGAGTACTTTCTGCCGCAGATGCAGCTTTTTTCAATCAAAATGGTAAAGACGCTTTCTCCCGCAGTGCCCTTCAAGTTCCTGAAGTTTCCAAGCCTGTAAATATCCTATTATTAGGCATTAAAACCAATCTTTCTGATGTCAAAACTAGTGATGGCAGCAGTCGCAAAAAGACTGGTTATGATGCTGAAGTTGACTCGTTAGATGGTCTATCAGATACGATCATGCTGCTGCGATTCGATCCTGAAACTAAACGGACGATCGTGCTAGGTATTCCCCGCGATACGAGGATTGAACGCAGTGAACGCGGTGTTGAGAAAATCAATGCTGTAGATCAAGAAAGCGGCCCAGCAGCGGCAGCAAAAGAAGTTAGTAAGGTGTTGGGTGGTGTGGCGATCGATCGCTACATTCGGGTCAATAATATGGGTGTAGCCAAACTTGTCGATGAGTTGGGTGGAGTCACAGTTACTGTACCCAAAGATATCAAGTATCAGGATGACTCACAACATTTTTATGTCAATCTTAAAGCTGGCAAGCAGCATCTTGATGGCGTAAAATTACTTGGTTTGTTGCGATACCGTCATGATGCTAATGGTGACATTGGCCGGATGCAACGGCAGCAAATGGTATTTAAAGCATTACTAGAACAGTCGCTTAACCCAATGACAATGGCGCGGATTCCGCAGCTATTTACAGTCTTAAAATCTCATATTGACACAAACCTAACTGTTGAGGAACTGCTGGCAATTGGTGGCTTCTCAATGCAGAATGGCAAGTCCAAAATGCAGATGCTCATGATGCCAGGGGACTACAATGGTGATGGTAAGCAAGGCGTTACTAGTTATTGGCTACCTGACGAGTCAAACATTCAAAATATGATGGCGCGTTATTTCGATCACGGTACAATTTTACCAAGTGAAACTAATGTAGAAAGGCTCAAAATTAATATTCAAGATACTAGTCATTTTCCAGATGCAACAACTAGACTAATCAAACGCTTGAATAGAGCAGGATATCAAAATGTCCATCTTGATAATCCACCCAAGATTAAAGAAGATTTGACAACCAGTCAATTTATTGCTCAAAAAGGTAATCCCGAAGTAGCAGAAGGTTTATCCCAATTACTAGGATTTGGAGAGGTCAAGGTTGAAAGTTCTGGTAATCTTTACTCTGATGTAACTATCAAGCTCGGTCGTGATTGGCTTCAGAAAGAAGAATCCTATAAACTCAATAGTCCAAAAAGTAAGTAGTTAGGTAATTGATTGGTTACTTATCCACCAAACTTTAGAGCAGTTTGATGTCTGATCTCATTTGCTCAGTCACTCAGTCCTGAGCATGATTAAATTTAAAGTATTGAACAGATAATCCAGAGATATAGCAGCTAGCTAGGTAGATATAACCTAGCTGACCGTTGAGCCAACAATCAATCTAGCATCAGCTAACTCTTTCCCAACCGTCAGCTTAATCTGGTTGTTACCTGCATAAAACTGATGAAAAAACACGCTCAAGTGACTGGAATAAGCACGATCGGGAGAATTATCAGATTCAATGTGAATAACTATCAAAGAAGTGGGTATGTTAATAATGTGGGAAGAGAAATCAGACACCATGCGATCGCGCATGGTGTCTTACTTTATTTAATCGGCAATGTACTTTGGTCGATATCTCCATGCCAAATTATCAAAAATAAATTATAATGCGCGTCAGTAAATCGATCTGGTTTTGAAAAAAGTGATGGATCGATCGCCGCAGTTGATTATTTGTGGCAGATTCAAAATCGCGTTGAATAAAGATGAGAAATACGTTAAATTATGTATCTAAACATAACCATGTAAGAATCTCATGAGCGACATTCAAGCGACTTTTACATCTACAGATCGCGCCTTCCATGTAGAAGGATATGAAAAAATTGAATTTAGCTTACTCTACGTAAATGGAGCTTTCAAATTAGAAAATCCTGAAATTGCCGATAGTTATCGTCAATTTGGACGCTGCCTGATGGTGATCGATAAAGCAGTGTACGGTTTGTATGGTGAGCAAGTTCAGGCATATTTTACACATCACGCGATCGACTTATCCGTATTCCAAGTTTCGATTAAGGAACCCGATAAGACGTTGACAACTTTTGAGAGTGTGATTGACGCTTTTGTTGATTTTGGGCTAGTCCGCAAGGAGCCTGTACTAGTTGTCGGCGGTGGATTGACGACAGATGTAGCTGGATTTGCTTGCTCGACGTATCGCCGTAAGACTAATTACATTCGCGTACCGACTAGCTTGATTGGGTTGATCGATGCAAGTGTGGCGATCAAAGTCGCTGTCAATCATGGCAAGCTCAAGAACCGCTTGGGTGCTTATCATGCTTCGCAAAAGGTAATTCTAGACTTTTCA
>JANNBD010000269.1:0-5686 GCA_031385105.1 Chamaesiphon sp. OTE_78_metabat_374 | reverse complement strand
ATTCCGGCTTGGTATGCTGTCAGCGAATCCGGCGGGGAAATTACTGACAACACGCCGTTCTTTGTGGCTAAAAGTGAGACAGAAGCAAAGGCACAAGCGATCGAACAGTTTGGTGCAGATGTCCAATTAGTTCAAGATCCAGATGTATTAGATACCTGGTTCTCGTCTGGCATCTGGCCATTCTCTACCCTCGGTTGGCCGGAGGAAACAGCAGATTTAGAGATGTACTATCCCACATCTACCCTAGTTACAGGCTTTGATATTATCTTCTTCTGGGTGGCACGGATGACGATGATGTCGGGATATTTGACGGGTAAAATGCCATTTCAAGATGTCTATATCCACGGTTTAGTGTTGGATGAAAATGGCAAGAAAATGTCGAAGTCAGCTAATAATGGCATCGATCCTCTATTGCTAATTGATAAATATGGTACTGACGCGCTGCGGTACACATTGATTCGCGAAGTTGTGGGTGCCGGACAAGATATTCGGATTCAATATAATCGCAAAACTGACGAATCAGAATCCGTCGAAGCTAGCCGAAATTTTACTAATAAAATCTGGAATGCGGCGCGATTTGTGATGATCAATCTAGAGGGGAAAACACCTCAACAATGGGGCGCACCCGATCGATCGAACCTCGAAGTTGCAGATCGCTGGATTTTATCGCGTTTCCATCAAACCGCCCAGCAAACGGGTGAATATATCGATCGATACGCCCTCGGTGAAGCAGCGAAGGGATTATATGAATTCTTCTGGGGCGATCTATGTGACTGGTATATTGAGCTAGTCAAGTCGCGGCTATTGGAAGATGCCGATCCAATTAGTAAATTAGTCACCCAACAAACCCTGGCATTTGTATTAGATGGAATTCTAAAACTGATCCATCCATTTATGCCCCATGTCACATCAGAAATCTGGCAAACTTTCACCCAGAGCGATGAGCGTAATGATATCTCGATTCAACCATATCCGATCGCGGATGCTAGTTTAATTGACACGGAACTTGATCGAGAGTTTGAACTCCTAATCGGCGTAACTCGCACCATTCGGAATCTTCGCGCCGAAGCAGAATTAAAACGGGCAATCAAGGTCGCAATTATCATCCAGAGTGACAGCGAAACCGAGCGTCAAATCTTAGAGCGGGGTAGAACTTATCTGTGTGATTTAGCACAGATTGAAGAACTAACGATCGTCGATAAATTAGCTGAGGAACCAGTCAGATCGATCGCCAGCGTCTTTGCCACAGTACAAATTATTCTCCCGCTCACAGGTGTAGTCGATCTCGAAGCGTTCAAAGCTAAAATCCAGAAGAAAATCGATAAAATTGATAAAGAAATTGAATCAATTCATAGTCGGTTAAACAATACTAAATTTATGGAACGCGCTACGCCTGAAGTCGTGCAGCAAACAAAAGATAGTTTAACAGAAGCCGAGAAACAGAAAGAAATCTTACAAGCAAGACTCGAACAATTTTAGAGGTTTAATTTATGCAATTACTCCAAAAAATCTACACGCCAGCCGAATATCTAGAACTAGAAGAGAAGGCCGAATTTAGAAGTGAATATCGCGACGGAGAAATAGTACCAATGGCAGGAGGAACAACTAATCATAATCAAATCAGTGGTAACGTTTACGCCAATCTAAAATTTTCGCTAAAAGGGCAAGACTATCGGGTGTATATCAGTGATGTCAGATTATGGATACCGCCAAATCGTCAGTATACATATCCAGATGTGATGCTGATTCAGGGCGAACCTGTCTATCTAGAAAATACAACTGCTACAGTGACTAATCCTCGATTGGTTGTAGAAGTTTTATCGAAGTCTACGGGAAATTACGATCGCAGTGAGAAGTTTGATTACTATCGATCGATCCCAACACTTCAAGAATACATTCTGATCGATCAATCTTGCTATCATGTATTGCAATATGTCAAAACAAATGCGACACAATGGTTGTTAACCGATCATAATCAGGCTGAAGGGATTGTGCAGTTGGGGTCTGTCGATCTTTCTTTAAGTTTGAATGATATTTACGATCGGGTTAACTTTAACGAAATTGAGGAATAGCACGACCTGCTAAAATCCCCTCCTCTCCTGAAGAAGAGGAGGGGATTTTCATGAAGGAGGTTATGGTGATAGGTAAGTATATTGAGTTAAGCTATGCTCGTAGTTTTGTAATAGACGTTGAGCTTCGGCGATCGAGATTCGATCATCTAATAAAGCTTGTTCAGCCTTTTGCCGAATACTTTCGATCAAGTCTTCAACATCATATTGAACATAGCCGACAACTTCCTTCATCGTATCGCCTTTGACAACATGCTCAATCTTGTAACCCTTGGGGGTTTTCTTGATATGAACGGCGTTGGTATCACCAAACAAGTTGTGCAAATTGCCCATGATCTCTTGATAGGCACCACCGAGAAATAAGCCTAAATAGTAGGGTTTATGTTCTTCTAATGGATGTAATTCGAGCACATGTTTGACATCTTTGAGATCGATAAACTGGTCGATTTTGCCATCGCTATCGCAGGTAAGATCGGCGAGTATTCCCCGCCTGGTTGGTTCTTCGGCTAACCGATGAATCGGCATGATTGGGAATAGTTGATCGATCGCCCAGCTATCTGGTGCAGATTGGAATACTGACAGATTAATATAATAAATTGAAGCCATAATTTGCTCCAATTCTTCTAAATCTTCTGGCATGTATTCCTCTAGCTTGGCGATGTTGAGAATTTTTTGGCAACACGCCCAATAGAGTTGTTCGGCGCGAGAACGCTCGGTGATGGTTAGATAACCAAATTTAAAGCGGCTGAGGGCTTCTTCTTTAAATTGGTTAGCATCGTAGAAAGCTTCGCGGAAGTTTTCGGGGGAAATACTTTCGTATGTTTCCCACATATTCCGAATGATTTGGTGTTCCGGGGTAGCGATCGGTTGAGGTAGATCTGTCCGTACTTCGCAGGTACTCAATACATCAAAAATTAGAACTGATTGGTGCGAAGCAATCGCTCGACCACTTTCACTAATTAAAGTGGGAACGGGGATATTTTTCTCGCTACAACTTTCGCGAACTTCGGCCACGATATCGTTGGCGTAGTTTTGGAGATCGTAGTTTTTGGAGGCATGGAAGTTGGTTTGGGATCCGTCGTAATCAATCCCCAAACCGCCGCCCACATCGAGATATTTCATGTTCGCCCCCAGTTGGACGAGTTCGACATAGATCTTACTGGCTTCGCCAATCGCATCTTTGATCACAGAGATAGATGAGATTTGGGAGCCGATGTGGAAGTGCAGAAGTTGGAGCGAGTCCAGCATATCGGCTGCCCGCAGCTTGTCCACCACCATGATAATTTCAGGAATCGTCAGACCAAATTTAGCTCGATCGCCACTAGAGACACCCCAGCGACCAATTCCTTTGGCGTTGAGTTTGGCGCGGACACCGAGGTTGGGCTTAATGCCTAATGCTTTGGCTGCGGCGATCGCAATTTCGACTTCTTCGATCTGTTCGAGAACGATGATTGGCGTTTGGTCGAGTTTCTGCGCCAGCATCGCTGTTTCGATGTATTCGCGATCCTTATAACCATTACAAATCAGCAACGCACCAGGATTATTTAGCATGGCGATCGCAATCATTAGTTCTGGCTTGGAACCAGCTTCTAAGCCAAATTGGTAGGGCTTACCAAATTTGACCAAATCTTCAATTAAATGCTTCTGTTGATTGCACTTAACGGGGAAAACCCCTTTGTACACACCATCGTAGTTGTAACGAGCGATCGCCTTAGCAAAGCAAGCATTCAGTCGCTCAATTCGGTGCTCTAGGATGTCTGAAAACCGAATTAGGAGGGGGAGTGCCAACTTGCGTTGCTTAAGGGATTCAACTAGCTCGTAGAGGTCTAGAGAGCCACCGCGATCTCCCTGAGGAGCGACCGTCACATGTCCCGCAGCATTAATTGAAAAGTAAGGTTCCCCCCAACCTTTAATCCGGTACAAATTCTCGCTATCCTCGATCGTCCAAGCTGCTTTTGGCTCTTCTGATTGACGCTGCTGTTTGACACCCACGTTCGTTTCAGCCTGAGAATCTACTGTACTTTTCAACAATTCATTCAATTCCGCAGCTACGTTTGCATCTGGTAGCTCTAGTCCCGCATTTTTTTTAGCCACTGCCTATCCCATTTTCCCTAGCTAACGAATTCCCGTCTGATATCTTAACGCATTATCCACAAATCTCTCGATCGTTTCCATGCATTTTCACACACTTAATATACCCAGGAATTGGGTGGATTTTAGTAAGCAGTGGAATTTTTATGAGACTGGGAGACGGGGAGACTGGGAGACTGGAAGACTAGAGATAACTATTTAATTCACTATCCACTAATTCAAAGCCTAATCCCTAAAGCCTTCAGCGTCATCGGGCCAACATCGCCATCGGCTGTCAAGCCGCGCTTGAGTTGAAATTTAATCACGGCATCTTTAGTTCTTTGACCAAATGAGCCATCAATGGGAGTCGAAAATCCGTTGTTGACTAGACTTTGTTGAATGCGAGTCACGACAGAACCATTATCACCGAATTGAAACAGAGTCACGATCGCAAACCCAGTAATTAAGCATCGATCCATCTTAGCGGCGGTTTGAGCACCAAAGTTGCCATCAACAGTCATCAACTCGTTGGGATTGAATCTATTCCATAGTGTCTGAAAAGCTTTAACGCCCAGATCGTCAACATCAGTACGACCGTTATCTTCAAAGAAGTGAACGGGATCGTTTCCGCCGAGCCACCTCCAGCCATTAGCCAACAGATAGGGTTTCCAAGCATTGTAATTGGCAACATCGATCGCCAAACCGTTTTCATGATTGCTATTGCCTGGTTTAGCCGCCAGGGGAACCAGTCTTGGAGCCTGTTGAAAAATTCGGTAGAGAATATGCTGCTGGGCGACGGTACGATAGGCAGAGTTAACCGTCATTCTCAGGTTCGGTTGTTGTCTCATCCCATCTCTGAGGGCAGCTCGTAAGGTTTCTTTAGCCCCAGCTTGAAGATAGAAGTTGAGGTATGGTGCAGGGGTGATATTCAGCCCTGACAAACTCTCGAAATTAACCAAAATGCTCGTCTGGAGCGTATTCATTTGGTTGATAATTTGCCGACTCAAGCCGCTGACACAGCCAGTATCAACTACATTAGCCTGAATCATTTTATCGATCGTTTGTTTAACTGTAGTCATGATGCACCCTGTATAAAAGTTGAAACTTTTTGACCCTTCGCCAGGATCTTGCACCATTATGACCTTTGGCGTGGCTTTTTGATTGAAAAATAGCCAGGGTTGAATTATTTTAATTTCATCCTGATTGTGCCTGTGCCGATGTGGATATAGGAGTGGTAGATGCACCCTGATTATTCGTCCCTGGCTTACTTCGGTAAGCTGGGGCTTTTTCTTGATAGCTCAATTCTTTTGATTTCGTCCTGATAGTGTCTGGGTAAGCGCGGATATAGGAGTGGTAGATGCACCCTGATTATTCGTCCCTGACTTACTTCGGTAAGTTGGGGCTTTTTCTTGGTTAGCTAAATTCTTTTGGTTTCGTCCTGATAGTACTTGGGAAGGTGTGGATATAGGAGTGGTAGATGCACCCTGATTATTCGTCCCTGGCTTACTTCGGTAAGCTGGGGCTTTTTCTTGATAGCTCAATTCTTT
>JANNBD010000257.1:0-3268 GCA_031385105.1 Chamaesiphon sp. OTE_78_metabat_374 | reverse complement strand
GGTTCGATTTCGTCGGCTGGCTGGAATCCGAAGATCTGGGAGTAGAAATAGAATTCACCAGTCAGAGCGCGTTTGATATTTGCCGCCTCACGGAAGCCATGTTGCTCAGTGGGGAAGGTAACGTAGGCAACAGGGATATTCTTAGCCTTGAGTGCCTCTACCATCATTTCTGCTTGATTTGGGGGGACTACTTTATCTTCTAATCCCTGGAAGAAAGCGATCGGGCAGGACAATCGATCGGTAAAATGGAGCGGCGATCGATCTTGGTAGAGTTTAGCTTGGGCTGGATATGGTGCCACCAATCGATCGAGATAGCGGGATTCAAACTTGTGAGTATCTTTGGCAAGTGCAGCTAGGTCGCTCACACCGTAATAACTTGCTCCGGCTTTGAAGGTATTGCCAAAGGTGAGAGCCGCTAAGGTAGTATAGCCCCCCGCGCTGCCGCCGGAGATCGCCAATCGATCGGCATCAGCTAAATTCTGCATCACTAGATAGATAGCAGCATTGGTGCAGTCATCGACATCGACGATGCCCCACTTACCATCGAGCCGATGTTGATAGGCTTTGCCATAGCCCGTACTGCCACCATAATTGACATCTACCACCGCAAAACCGCGACTTGTCCAGTACTGAGTTTTGAGATTGAGCTGGCTGGAAGTGGCGGCGGTGGGACCACCATGACTTTTGACTAGCAGCGGGGGCTTTTCGCCCAGGAGCGGCTGATAGTCGGGATTGGTGGGTGGATAATAGAAGGCGTATGCAGTCCCCTCTGTCGTGGGGAATTCGATCGATTGAGAGACAGATAGATAGGCTGGATCGAAATCTGATTTGGTAGAGCGTTGGAGGATTTCATGAGATTCGGTGAGCAGATCGATCGCAATAATTCGACTAAACTGAGTAGCAGAAGCAGCGCAGCAGTAGACGGAGTTACCAGTTGCTCGAACGCCAGAAATATCTGTGTATGGCAGATTGAGCGGGGTAAAATGCTGACTGAGGGTATTCATTAGCGCGAGTTGCCAGATCCCATTCTGAGTATAGGCGCAGACAATTCGGTGCTTCCCAATCAGGGCGTAGGTAGACATCCCAAATACCCACTGGGGTAGTCCAAATTCAGCAGCCAACTCATAAACAATCTTGGTAGTGCCCTGACTCCAGCAATAGAGATTACCCCAACCTGTGCGATTGCTGATAAAGTATAGTCGATCGTCCAAAGACCATTGTGGCTGAAAGATCGTCTCATTGGCACCACCTGCAACTAGTGTCGGTGCCGATACATAGCCATTTTTGATTGTAGCGACTTGTAAATTAGTCCCATCCCACGGCAGATTGGGATGATTCCAACTCAACCAAGCTAGTTTAGTCCCATCAGCATTTAGGCGTGGAGACGCATAGAAATCACAGCCACCAACCATCACAACTAGATCGCTAGGCTTGGCGATATTGATACTGACGATCGTATTCAATGGCTCAAAGTCCACTGAGTCATGCTCTTCCTGGACACAAATCAACCGTTCATGACGAGGATCGACAGCAAAATCAGCGTATCGCTTGTTTTTGTCATGGGTGAGCTGCCGCACCTGCTGCGGATCTGCCGCGCTCAAATCCTGAACGTACAGGCAGTTATCACTATTATTACTAAAATAAACTTTTCCCTCGACAACTGTATAAGCTGCGCCACCATATTCATGCACGCGATTTCGGACATTGTATTCCGGCGGCGTAATGTCACTCACCTTACCCTCTGCTGTGCGCCTAACAATGACACTCCGTCCTGCTTCTTGGGGACGGGATTCGAGCCAATAAGTATCCGTTCCATCTAGGACGATTGAACCAAGTCCAATACTATCAGCTACGATCGCCTCAGCCGTAATTGGGGACTTCCAGGAACCGAAGGGAGCGAGTTTCATAGTATCTGTTTTGGTAGGGCGTAGGATGTGTTACTGCGTTATGCTAACGCACCAAATTCAATAATTAAAGCTAGATAGAGTTAACTACCTAGCTTCATAATCTCACATATTTTTATCAGTATCACCATTGAAATCCATGCAGTTTTGGTAATGGTGCCGAAGTCGATGTTACCCGTAACAATCGCGGAATCGTACCGCTATTGTAAACCCGAAATTCACTCTCGACACTAGCATCAACATCCCGCACCGCTTGATTCATCACCGTCGAGCCATTTCGATCCGAAACAGAACGATGAAACGTGCCCCTGGGAATCCGCAGGATCTCTCGATCGGTTTCCAGCCGCACGATATGATAGGGATAGTTCCAGGTAAAGTTGACCAAATAGAATGTTCTGCCGCCGGAGATCGCCAGGAGATTGTCTTCTTGATGGGGATGTAGATAGAATTGCCAATACCCCTCAGTACTGTCAGGTGGGCTGACAGCAGGGCCTTGATGGACTACCAAATCACGCACATTGGATTCTGGCACGGTAATATCAAAGAAGCGGACACTGGGCGTATCCCGAAACTTTTTGTAGCTAACCATTTCAAACATAGATCTTACCTCGTCCGAATAAATGTTGAATTACACACTAGCGTCCCATATCTAATTTCTTCAAACCGTTAACTCTGGACATTTTAGTAATCTTGCTGTGTCGTTTAATCTGCTATTTTTCCAGCAGGGAAATCGCCTGTTCGCACCACACTAACCAGGCAGTTTCCAGCCCAATCCCATTTAGCAGCGTCAGATATCGCAGTTCGCCCACTGCCGCACATCGGGCTGGATCTGCAAATACCCGACTTTCGATCTCCCGATAAGTATCGAGAGTCGCTTGATGCTGTCCGCGATGCTGTTTTAGTTCAGCTAAAATCGTCTCTTTATCTACCAAATGTCCGGCAAATAGCTTTACCAATAAATCGTCCTTAATTGGACTTACTTTGCCTGGTTGACTAATCCACTCTTGCAGATACGCTGTGCCAGCGAGAGTAATCGACAGCAGCCGTTTATCAGGACGATTCTCCTGTCGGACTACTTCCGCACTCAGATAACCCTGTTCTTCTAGTTTAGCAAGCTCCCGATAGATCTGCTGTTGGGTTGCGTACCAAAAAAAGCCAACCGAGCCTGCAAACTGCTTTGAGATGTCGTAGCCGCTGGAACAGCCATTGCTCAACGTTGCTAGGATTGCGTGGGATAAGGACATAGTTTCTTGACATACTCACTTTGTTGAGTATATAGTAGCAAGTAATTAATATACTCACTTTATTGAGTATGTATTAGGAGTAAAATCATGACTCGAATTATGGCTGGACGGTTCACGGCG
>JANNBD010000249.1:0-10833 GCA_031385105.1 Chamaesiphon sp. OTE_78_metabat_374 | reverse complement strand
CAGGCTTCACCCGCGCTAAATGTGAACATCTCGCCATTGGTCATTCCCCCCAACCAATTGCGGGCATATACGCCTTCCTTGATATCGGCAAATAGATCGGCGACAGGAGTATGTCCGCGATCGATCCAAGTATTCGTCATTCGCACGATCGGGGGATAATGATAGTTCAAGCACCGTGCATTACCTGTCGCCGCTTCACCCAATTTCCCCGCCGTTTCTCGCGAGTGCAAGCGTCCCACTAATACGCCATCCTCGATTAATTGCGTCGTCGTGGCGGGGGTGCCTTCGTCGTCGTATAAATAACTCCCACGATGCCCCTCTGGTGCAGCTCCATCGAAAATTTGCAACTCCTTACAACCAAAGCGTCGCCCCATTGTCATTACTTCCAACAGGTCGGGATTTTCGTACATCGAATCAGCCTCTGAGAGATGCCCAAATGCCTCGTGGACGAACAAGCCTGTCAAAATGGGGTCGATCACCACAGTGTAGGCATTCCCCTTCACAGGTGGCAGGAATAAAGCCGCAACCGCCCGTTGAGCTGCACTTTCGACCTGTCGATCAAGTCCAATTGTATCTTCATAGGCTTTGCGCGAACCGAGGGTTTCCCGTCCCGTCTGGACAGTATCCCCATTCCGAGCTGTCGCAGCAAATCGCAGCTCCATATCAATCCACGACTGCTCGATCAGGGTACCTTCAGAAGTCGCCAGCACAATGTGTTGAGCACAATCACCATAGCGCACTGAAGTCGTCGCAATCCGGCGATCGGTAGTCTGTAAAATCTGATTATAGTGTTCGCACAGTTTCTTCTTGTTGGCGATCGGAATCTGACGTGGATCGGTACCAGTCAAAGGTAAACTACAACTAGTCTGAATAATCTCGATCGGTGCCAAAATTGTCTGATCTTCGCCGATAATTCGCGCCGCTGCGATTGCTTCTTCGATCCGATCTGCCAGAGTTTCCAACCGATTAAAACTCGCGAATCCCCAGCCGCCTTTATAGCACGCTCGGACTTGTCCGCCGATAGCTAGATCTTCACTCAGGGTTTCGACTTTATCACCCCGAATCAAAATATCAGTCCCCTCGGACTCTTCTAGTCTAATCGCCAAATAGTCCACCCGATCGCGGTAACGCTTAATTAAATCTGTCAGGCGGTTTTTGCTATCAACGATGATTGAGGGCATGGGTTCGGCCAAGGATGGTAGAGGTTCAGGCGGCAGGCGTTAGACTTTAGGAATTAGGCTTTAGTGAAAAAGCAAGACCATAGGTACTGTATAGATTATAAGGTCAAGTAGCCCACGATCGCCGCAATAATGTCTGTTCAAAAAACTAGCTCCAGATCATCAAACTGTCGGGGAGATCTGATCGAGTTTATCGGCAATCAATTTTGATGGATAGCTCTAGCTGGAGGATTTGTCTCTATATTTGACCTCATGGAACCCATTTAGGATCTGACAAAGCACCAAGCAAACTAAGCCAACAGCGCAGGAAGTATCAAATTTATTTAAGAGATTGGTTAACACCCATCCTAAACCTGGGTTAATAAAGAGAATATCTAGCTCTAGATTGGGATCCAGGCCTATGAAAATGTTGGGAATTAAGGATATGCAGCAACTGAATCAAGGAATTCAGCAGCTCTATACCATTCACAATTTGGACACATTTGGGATAGATACGCTCAAAATCATCGATCAACTTGTACCTGCCGATCTCCCAGCTTTCCAGTCCACTAACTTGCCCACCCGCCAGATGTCAGGTGTCGCACTGCATCGCTCCCCTGAATGTTTTGCCCCTGAACTTATCGCAGTAGTTCAGCAATATTACGATCAACATCCAATCGTTAAGCATATGGAACAGGCTTTTCATGGAGCTTATAAGATCTCGGACTTCATCAGTCAGCAAGAATTTTACGGACTGGAAGGACTGTATCAGCAGTATTTAGGACTTTTTGGCATGGAAGATCAGATGACTCTTTTCTTAGCATCAGATCATTCGACTAACTTTGTGCTACAAAACGAAACTTTGGTTGGGTTTGCACTAAATCGGTCTGAGCGCAGTTTTACTGAACGCGATCGATCGATCCTCAATCTACTCCGTCCCCACTTATTTCAAGCATACTCAAACGCTCAAAAATTTCAACAAATTCGACAAGATACCCGTCAAATTCAGCAATCATTAGATTGTTTGGGAACGATTGTATTGAATACTGATGGGCGGGTCATCTCGATCGCACCACAGGCAATAGTCTGGTTAGAAACTTACTTTGCAAAATCTAGTTGCTGCTCTCAACTTCCCGATCACTTATGGTCATGGGTAAAACATCAAGTCAATGGATTAGTCCACAAATCTGATCTAGCAAGGGTTTGTAAACCTTTGCGTGTCGAGCAAAATGGCCGAAAATTGGCAATCCGACTAGTAGTTGAATCGAATACCCGATACCTACTATTACTGGAAGAACAAACACTAGCTTCTTTTAATTCTCTCGAACTTTTGGGATTGAGCCAGCGTGAAACTGAAGTTTTGCACTGGCTAATTCAGGGTAAGGATAATAAACATATTGCGATTGAGCTTAGGATTAAAGTTGGTACAGTTCGTAAACATCTGGAAAATATTTATCTAAAGTTAGGTGTACAGAGTCGAACTGAAGCGGTGGCATATACATTAGACAAATTAGGATTTTTAGATGCTCGATCTTTGATTCAATGATCTAATGTAAATTTCTCTTCATATTGTAATTCGCTAATTGACGTATCGACAGTTAAATAGCTAGCACTAGATAATACTTGAAGTAGTGCATTAATTGTTACCTGACTGTGTGCAGCGTTACAGCAATGGGAGAAGTTTGCGAATGGACAGGGTGGTACCATCCAAATGCTTGATTCAATCATTGAGATCGCACTGCGAGTATGTCAATTTTCAATCTGATTTTAATGATTTAAAAGATCGGTAGAATCCAGCGTGAATTAGATCGATCGGATGTCGTCAGTATAATAGCGTAGGCAATGTTCAGCTTTATCTACGCTATTGTACTGATTGCGATCGAACTGTTCAAATATACTTTTTGACTCAGACCCTTTGCTGACTGAATTATCAGTGTTTCTTCTGATTTATGGTGGAATGTTTACCTGTAGCAATTATCACTTAGAGAGCATATGATGTATTGGTTACACTATTATTTTGTTAGTATAACTAATCAAAAAATCAATATTATCAATCAATATGAGCAAGAAAGTTGACAGATTCAATCAGCAGCTCACTGAAAATATTCTGGCTTATTTTTCCTCTTACGCTGAAGCAGAGCAGACAGTACTTGCCCTAAGTCAAGCAGGCTTCGATGCCCAAAAGCTTTCAATCGTCAGCAAAGAATATCAACTATCGAAACGTGCGAGCGGTGCTGTTGCCTTGAATCATCCAGCCACTACTGAAGCTACAGGGAACAACTACTGGGGGAGCCTGATTGGCGGTGTAGTGGGAATACTCGCTGGGGTAGTAGAACTATCTCAAGCTGGGCTATCACTGCTAATAATTGTTTACCCTCTTGCTGGTGTATTGCTGGGGTGGTTGTTTGCGGCTGTTAGTGTTGGTGTTTTCGGTGCCGCTGGCTTCGACGCTAGAGTGCCCAATTTTGAAGCTAGAGTTCCAGCCGATGACTTTATCATCTGGGTGTCGGGCAGTAGGGAAGATGTGCTCCAGTCAAAGCAGATGCTAGAAAAAATTTAGCTGTCATAGCAAAAGGTGGGGGTAATTCATGAACTACCCTCACCTTTTAGCATCACATAAATTCGAGTAAGGCGTAGTCCTAGATAGCTAGATACAGCCCTTGAACAGATGTGTTAGGCAATAACAGAGAAATCACTGGCAGTTAAGACTGGCTTACCAATAACAGTTGCAAAATTTCCGCCATCAGTACCACCCAATCCTACAGTTGCACCGTCCTGGTTGTAGAATAAGTTACCAGTGCTGGAGCTATATAAGATTGCGGCGGCTGAATTACTTGTCAGGGCAGCATTATCATTAGCGACTGTCAAAAAATTAGCATTTTTCAGTCCACCAACAGGTCCAATGCTGGCAAAAGTGCCTTTGCTCAAGACAATTTTATCTCCACTGGTGAAATCAGCGATTGTGTCTTTGCCCAGCAGTGCCGCAAGTGTTATTGACGAGCTAGATCTTGTACCGTTACCAAAATAGAAACTATCTTTACCTGAGCCACCAGCGAGATAATCATCGCCAGCCCCACCTTTAAGTTTGTCATTACCACCACCAGCTTCAATCCGGTTGTTGCCAGCAGTGCCAGTGATCGTATCTTTACCGCTACCAGTGATGATATTTTCAAAATTGAGCATTTGCTCGTCATATGAACCTGGGGAAGAACTGATTCCAGTAGCTAAGTTGTAAGTACCATCTCCATTAAAGTAGCTGTAGTCAACGGTATCAATCCCGCTACCACCATCGAGATAGTCTTTGTCAGCACCGCCAACGATAAAGTCGTTGCCAGCACCACCATAGAGCTTATCTTCCCCAGCACCGCCGTAGATGGTGTCATCACCATCTTCGCCGTAGACAATATCATTACCACCACCAGCTTCAATCCGGTTGTTGCCAGCAGTACCAGTGATCTTATCTTTACTCTTACCAGTGATGATATTTTCAAAATTGAGCATTTGCTCGTCGTATGAACCTGGGGAAGAACTGAGTCCAGTAGCTAAGTTGTAAGTACCATCTCCATTAAAGTAGCTGTAGTCAACGGTATCAATCCCGCTACCACCATCGAGATAGTCTTTGTCAGCACCGCCGACGATAAAGTCGTTGCCAGCACCACCATAGAGCTTATCTTCCCCAGCACCGCCGTAGAGTTTATCATTACCACCATTTCCGTAGATCGTGTCATTACCACCATTTCCGTAGATAGTATCATTACCACCATTTCCGTAGATGGTATCATTCCCATTTCCACCATTGATCGGCTGATTGTTTGCCATAATTTAAAATTATTAAAGGTAATATACACCCAACATCATAGGTATGTCACCAGCTTCTGTAATGAAATTATCATTTGACTGAGTTAATTGTAAAGTTTCTGTTTGCTATCTATTCAAATCTAAATTAGGAAATACCTTGCTTAGACTTGTAAAGATGATGTCTGCAATGATTTACACGAAAACTTGGCAATTACGGCAGGAAACAAAAATACATACACTAGCTAGTTAATCTACTGGTAATTGGATACAGGATATTGTACAGTACATTATGTTACTGTCAATAAAATATATAAAAGTCAGTGAGTCTTTCCCTGGATTTTGGTAATTCGGTCATCTCAGCAGATCGAGCAATTGAGCAGTTAAATCGGTTTGGACTTTTACCACAACTGCTGCAAGAAATCGCCATTGATGACTTGGTGACTGAAGCTGCAACTGCGGCACAAATCGATCTGGATGCTAGCTCGATCGAGTTTGAGCAAAAGTATACTGAGCTTGAAAAAATTCCTTTATTTCAAGGAATGATCCGAAGTCAACTAGAAGCAATTTGCGATCGAGAGTTGAGATTGCAAAAATTCAAATTAGCCAGGTGGGAAAGTCGGGTTGAGCCTTATTTCAAAGCTCATGGCAACAGGCTCGATCGAGTTCTGGTATCGATCTTTCAGGTCAAAGATGCTGCACTTGCCCAAGAATTCTTGTTTCGGATTGAGTCCGGTGAGCAGTCTTTTGCTGAAACTGCGCTAGATTATTCTCAGGGTGTTCACGCTCAGAATGGAGGTATCTTGGGGCCATTATTATGGGTGGATTTAGATCCAAGACTGAGGAAAGTATTAGGGCAATTAGAGGTAGGACAATTATCTCCATTGTTTCAGCTTGATAATTACGCTACTTTCCTCCGCCTGGATGAACGAGAACCAGCTTTATTAGATGAGTCGAGATATCAGTTTTTGCTCGACCAACTATTTGCAAACTGGCTTGAATCTCATTTTTCATAGTAATATTAGGTTCGGTTAAGGCAGAGAAAATAGAGGATGACTAACAATTTACAATCTCATATCCCATCTAAGCAAAACTCTCTTGCAAAAAAGCAACCTGTCCAGGTTGAACCAGCGCGAATACTGTATCACTTGAGTCGATCTCCCTTGCTGGTGAGATATCTCAGAGGAGTAATCATCAATGAAACCTTGGCAGAGTGGCAGAAGTCTCCAGAATGTCAGTCAATCATTTGTAAAATAGATCCGAATATCTTACATAAAAATTTGCAATCAATTTTACTGCACTCATACAAGCAAGCAGAATTTAGTCGTTTCATTCAGTCAAGATTCTTAGCAAATAAATCACTGTTAGATCGAGTATTGTTCTCTATAATTCAAGTTGAAAGTCTTCATCTAGCGCAGGAACTATATTTTCGGATCAAGGATCAAAAACAATCGTTTGCGAGACTTGCAAGTAAATATTCTAGTAGCCCCACCGCAAAGCGAGGTGGCACGATGGGTCCCATGCGATTTTGTCAACTATCTTTCCCAATTCAATATCACCTAAATGGACTTCAACCTAAGCAATTGTCGCAGATATTTCAACTCGATGACCACTACATATTTCTGCGACTCGATCGATCTCTAGCAGTTCAATTCAATCCACAAATCGAACAACAATTGCTCGACGAGTTATTTGATGAGTGGCTCCAGCAAAAAATTATCGATCGAGTTGGCAAAGCTAGCCTAATAAATTCTCTCCCAGTGATTGAGTTTCCCCAGCGCGTAAGTTCGGAAACTGAACAGCTATCCACCTCGGCAGACTTAGATCCTGACAATGTACCAATCATGACGATTGCGCCCACTTCTTCTTTTTTCTTTCCAGATGTTTCCCCCACTGGCGAAATACTGTCACTAAATGTAGGTGAAAGCTATCAAGTTAATTCTAGTTTCTTTCTACCGTCAGAATTATCGATCGATAGTAGTCGTTACCGCTCCAGTGACAATCAATTATGGACTAACGTAATCGTCTTTGTCGTATTTTTCTGTCTATTTCTAATTGGAGGAATAGTAGGGATTAAATTTTTTAGTCAGCCAACGATTAGATCGAAATCATCGCTGGGAGAAATTCACAAATTACCTGTTAGTCGTGGTGATTTAGCTTCAAGCCAGGAGTCAATATCAGTTATTGTAATAAATAAGTTCGATCGTTTCGCTCAGATCCCATGCATTTAATTTTGTATAGCAAGATAGGCTGCCATTTGTGTGAAGGCTTGCAGGAGAAGCTGGAGCAAATTACCGATCTAGAGATCCAGCTCGAAATCAGAGAAATCACCACCAATCCCGACTGGTTCGATCGATATCAATACGAAATCCCCGTATTGTGTCTTCAGTCCAATGGCAACGAGCAAGCCATTCCCCGCTTCTCCCCCCGCGCTAATGTAGCTCATGTACGGAATATCTTGGCGCAGTTCAAGGATTAGGATAATCTATTGAAAAAAGAAAAATCTGTAGGGGCGGGTTTATGCGATGAATCGCGGATGTACAGATAATTATCGTACGAACCCGCCCTCACCCACTAGCAATATTCAGATCGTTAGATTGCTAGTGGGTGAGGGCAGGTTTGTTTGATACTTATTGGTGCAAATCTGAACTAGCTAGCATAAACCTGCCCCTACGATATGTTTGAATTTGGAATTGCTGTGCCCCTATAGCTTTAACATCCGCGTAACGAGATATTTCCCCATACTCCCTAACCCCCGCTCACAGGCGGAATCAATACCACCTCATCTCGATCGATCATAATCCGATCTGGTTCGACAAATTCGAGATTGATGCCAAATCGCGTCACATCATGCCATTGAGCTAATTGAGGTCGATCGAGTGTTAACCGCTCTAGTACTGCGCTTACAGGCGTGTTGAGCGGGAATTGGTAAGATATTTCAGATGTCCCAAAAGCCTCTTGATAAACAGCAAATAGCTTGATCTTGACAGTAATCTCGGCAGTTGGTGAAGTCATTTAGGCTGGCGGGAAACAATACTTATCGTGGTTTTAGTCCGCGTAGGCGGACTTTGCAGCACTAGCGGCGACTTTAGTCGCTGAATAACTGACCGCTAACCCTTATAATGAAAGGCAAGAATCGAAGTTATTTAATATAGGTAAGGATCGTGGTCGCTACTGTTCAATCACCCGCTACAGCGCGTCGAGTTGTATTTCCATTTACTGCCATTGTCGGGCAAGAGGAAATGAAATTAGCTCTGTTACTAAATGTGATTGACCCCTTTATCGGTGGGGTGATGATCATGGGCGATCGAGGTACTGGCAAGTCTACCACGATTCGAGCATTGGCAGATTTGCTCCCAGAAATTGATGTGGTTGCTGGCGATCCTTTCAACAGCCATCCGAGCGATCCAGATCTGATGAGCGAGGAGCTGCGCCAGGAATTTTTGACTTCACAGGCTGCTTATCCCATCGCCACCAAGAAGGTGCCGATGGTGGATTTACCACTGGGCGCGACTGAGGATCGGGTGTGCGGCACGATCGATATTGAGAAGGCTCTATCTGAAGGTGTGAAAGCGTTTGAGCCTGGATTGCTGGCCAAAGCCAATCGGGGGATATTGTATGTAGATGAGGTCAATCTGCTTGACGATCACCTCGTCGATGTATTGCTCGATTCGGCTGCCAGTGGCTGGAATACTGTCGAACGGGAAGGGATCTCAATTCGTCATCCGGCTCGGTTTGTGCTCGTGGGTTCGGGCAACCCTGAAGAAGGCGAACTTCGCCCCCAATTATTGGATCGGTTTGGGATGCACGCTGAGATTCGGACTGTCAAAGAGCCAGAATTACGGGTTCAAATCGTCGAGCAAAGATCGGATTTTGACCAAAACCCCAATAAATTCACCGTCGAATATCAGCAGCCACAAGTCTTGCTCCAACAGAAAATCGTTGAAGCCCAAACCAGATTGGCTGATGTTACCCTTGATTATGATCTGCGGGTGAAGATTTCCCAGGTGTGCTCACAATGCGACGTAGACGGGCTGCGGGGCGATATCGTCACCAATCGCGCCGCCAAAGCTTTAGCTGCCTTTGAGGGGCGCACAGAGGTGACTCTAGACGATATCAGTCGGATCATCGCCCTCTGTCTGCGGCATCGGCTTCGCAAGGATCCACTCGAATCGATCGATTCTGGATCCAAAGTCAATAAGGTGTTTGCAGAAGTATTTGGTGTGGAACTAGGCTAGCTAATCGCTAATTAACTAGTAGTAAACACAGCAGATTTTAACATATGGATAGATAACCATGACTGACAAAACTTCAAAAAAATACGTGCCAGATGTCGATCCCAGTGAGATTGAAGACCCCAGAGCAATACTTGCTGACAAGGATCGTTCTTTTCTAGCATGTGTGATGGTCGAAGGTGGCTTCGTCGATCTTTATGACGCGCGGGACTTTACTGAAATTGTATTTCGGATTATGCGCGACTTGATGACCACCGCAGCCGCAGATCGAGTAGCCGACGAGCTACATAAGCCAATAGTAACCAGTAGCGAACAAGCCTTGCAAGTTGAAATAACCGACCTGTGGAAAGACTCTAATCCACTTGTTGCCTTGCTCAGTCGGGTGCGTCCACCCTGGCAAGGGCCAGGTATTTTCAAGATTACTTCCGATCTCTTTTTCTTTCGGGCTGCTAATGAAAGCGGACTGGAACGAAGTGCTCAAGAAAAAGATACTTATCGGAAACAGTCCGTGAAAGCAGTATTTATGGCAACCAAGAGAGAACTGTCTGCGGAGCGAATTGAGGAAATCGCCAGTTGGTTGCCCGAAGATGGAGTTCGAGAACTCTGGAATGAAGCATAGCTTGAATTGGAAATTGCTGTTATCGGTAGGCGTTGCAGCAATTCCCATTGTTAGATCTAGGTGCTCAATCCTGCTTGAACAGAGGATCGATTAACCCACTAATTGATTTCTGAATCTTGCGCTTACGTTCCCAATTCTTAAAGGCTCTTTCATAAGCCAGTCCCTGACGTTGAAAAAAGAATTTCCAGGTATTTAGTCCAAAGCCGATACTCCAAATACTCAAGATCCACAAAGCCCAGGGGTAGACAAGTCCACCTGCAAGTAGCAAATTAAAAGCTACTAAACCACCATTTACGACTAGATATCTGCCGAGTTTCCCTTGAAACTTCGATTTACGATGAATCTCAAATTCTTTGAACTTATTGACACTACTTTGCTGAGTCAGCCAGCTAGTTTCAGCCAGCTTGAGCGTATCTGGTGAAATTCGCATTTCATCAGCAATTTCGAGTAACTGCGCGTAGGACAATTCTGTATCCTGCTGGGGATATTGAGCCAAAGCGATGTTCAGAATTTGCTGGACATCTTCCTGACTATAAGAGCGAGTTAGGGACTGTTCTGATGAGTTCATATCCAATCGGTCGAACTAATTACAACTAGTAGGCTAAACAAATATCTATACCTATTATCGCATTGATAATTTGGTCACGACAAAGATCGTTGGCGGTAGCCTACCGGAGGTAATCTCCACACTTGACACCAGTAGTCTAGCCGACAATTTTCCACCAGCCAAAACTCGGCCCAATCAACCGCACCATCAACCAGCCAAATACTAATAGCCCAATCCCATACCAAGCTCCTTTGGTACTAACTCGCACAAAGTCTTCAGACTGGGTTGTGGTTAGTGGAAGCCAGGGGACAATTCGTGTTCCTTCAGGATTGGGAGTGGTATTTTTCCGTCGTTTGGCATCGCCCATGACTATATCTCGATCTTGTTTACTACTTAATCTGTATTCGCTACCTAGAACTTCAGCGGTTAAAACCGCTGTCTTGTCGTTTTTTTATTCGGGGGTTCCCCCCGAATAAAAAC
>JANNBD010000246.1:0-5411 GCA_031385105.1 Chamaesiphon sp. OTE_78_metabat_374 | reverse complement strand
AGAGGGTGTCTGAAAAGTTAGGCAAGACGACGAAGGGATAAGCGAATCATGGCAATGTAGAGAAAAGCCTCAGAGGTGTCAGTCAAAATCTCATAGTCTTTGCTTAAACGACGAGACCAATTAAACCAACCAAAAGTGCGTTCGACCACCCAACGTTGTGGCAAAGGGACAAAACCAACAGCTTTGTCCGTACGTTTGACGGTTTCCCAAATCCAATGATAGGTATCCATTACCCATTGGAGTAGTGGCGCACCATCATATCCAGCATCAGCCAAAATCTTGAATAGCCTGGGGTAATGTGTTTGAGACTTGGCTAAGATTAATTTTGCCCCCTCCCGTTCGGCCATATTTGCCGCAGTAACGACTACTACCATCAACAAACCCCATGTATCAACCAAAATGTGTCGTTTACGACCTTTAACTTTCTTTCCACCGTCACAGCCAACTGCTTGTGGCTCCGATTGGGTACTGCCAATCTGAACTGACTGACTATCTGTTATTGCCATACTGGGTGTAGGTTCCTTGCCATTGCTCACTCTCACCCACTGATTAAACTGCCGATTGATTGGTTCCCAAATCGAATCGATTCGCCAGTTCCGAAAATACTCATAAACCGTCTGCCAGACTGGAAAGTCATGGGGCAACATTCGCCACGGACATCCAGCACTCAAGATGTAAAAAATGGCATTGACTACTTCCCTAACCTCTACTTTTCTCGGTCTGCCTCCTGTTTTGGCTGCTGGAATAAATTCTTTGAGTAATTCCCATTGTTCATCTGTGATGTCACTCATGTATGATTTCCTTGCTGCTCTCATGATTTTCTGCCTTAGTTTTTCTTTAAAGACAGATTCTCATAATCTTGGGAGCTTTTCTACCCCCTTTTCAGACACCCTCTGATGACTAATGGAATATCAAACCATCACTTATGAATGTGAAGAAGGCGGCTATGTTGTGGAAATTCCAGCATTGAAGGGCTGCTTGGCACAAGGTGAAACTATGGAGGAAGCTCTCGCTGAGTTGAAGATTGTCGCTAACTTATGGTTGGAAACTGCCGAGAAATATGGTCAACAGTTACCAGATATTAGAGAATAACCCCCTCAAATCAAAGTATTGAGTCCAGATTGGCTAAAATAGACATGTAGATCCACCTGTTGATATGTCTGAAATGATCGCTTCACCAACTGCTTCAGACATTAACTTAGTTGACGACATTCTCGATCGATCCCTCAATGGTGAGGACATCTCAACCGCAGACGCGCTAATTCTGCTAACTCAAACAGCTCCAGATATCATCGAGCGAATTCGGACAACTGCGGACAGATTACGCCAGATCCAAGTCGGCGACACCGTTACCTACGTGATCAATCGCAATATCAATTTCACCAATATCTGCGAACAGCACTGTAGCTTCTGTGCATTCCGACGTGATGTAGGTACCGAAGGTGCATTTTGGCTTAGTACAGCAGAAATACTCGCCAAAGCCGCCGATGCAGTGGCACTCTCAGCAACGGAAATCTGTATGCAGGGCGGATTACATCCAGGGGCAAAGATCGATGATCGATCGTTAACCTATTATCTAGAACTAGTCACAGCCATTAAAACGACTTTCCCCCACCTTCATCTCCACGCCTTCTCACCCCAGGAAATCGAGTTTATCGCGCGGCAAGATGGCTTGAGCTACGCTGAGGTGATCGTCGCGCTCCAACAGGCTGGAGTCGGCTCGATGCCGGGAACAGCCGCCGAAGTACTAGATGATCAAGTCCGGCGAATCATTTGCCCTGAAAAAATTGATAGCGCGACTTGGATCGAAATCGTCACCACCGCCCACCGATTGGGAATGCCGACGACTAGCACGATGCTGGCTGGACACATCGAGACACCCGCTCAACAAATCGCTCATTTAGATCAGTTAAAACAGATTCAACAGCAAGCAATCGCCGCTCAATACCCCGCCCGCATCACCGAATTTATCGTCCTCCCCTTTGTCGGACAATCTGCCCCCGCGCCCCTGCGTAGTCGCGTTGGCAGAGATCAACCGATCCTAGCCGATAATCTCCTATTAATCGCAGTAGCCCGAATTTTTCTGGGTAACTACATCCCCAATCATCAGCCCAGTTGGGTCAAATTGGGTCTAGAAGGCGCGAAAACTGCCTTGGCTTGGGGATGCAACGATTTGGGTGGAACGCTGATGGAGGAGCATATTACCACGATGGCTGGTGCTGAAGGCGGTACAAATCAGACAGTTGCCGATTTACAGAGTGCAATTAAGGCAATCGATCGCAACTATCATCAACGCAGTACTTTGTATGAGTTAATCTAGGGCGTGTTAAATTTGAATTAGGATTTTGAGGGTAATAAAAATGGTTGATACTCTAGTCAAAAAACTTACTAAAGCGGAATTTTGGGCGATCGCAGATGCGGCTGATATTACTTACGAACTGATTGATGGAATTGCCGTTGCTAAGATGTCACCTAAATATTTTCACGCCAAGTCTACTCTTCACCTAGTCAGAATTATCGATCGATGGAGCGATGGAAGAGGACGATTGGGAATTGAATGGGCGATCGATCTAACTGGAACTTATAGCCCTGTGCCTGATTTAAGCTATGTTTCATTCGACAGATTACCTCTTGCTTGGTCAGAAAATGCAGCTTGTCCAGTTGCACCAGAGTTAGTAATTGAAATTATTTCACCTGGACAAACATTTGGACAAATGATCCAAAAAACGAGTATTTATCTGAGTAATAATGTTTTGCGGGTGTGGATTATCGACCCATCAGCTAAAAGCTTGACGGTTTTTTATGCTGATGCTGCTCCGGTAACATATACAGGTGAACAGCTAATTTCTGATCCGATCTTTCCAGAATTATCGATCGTTACTAGTCAATTATTCTGACCTAATTTGCTCTCTACAACTCTAGCGGTTTTAACCGCTGCTAGTGATGCAAAGTCCGCCTACGCGGACTAGATTAGTCCGCGTAGATCCTCGACCATCACTTCATCGATGTCTGACCCAAAAACATCGGAATAAACTGCGTCACAAATGCTTCTGGATCGCGATCCCAAGCTTTCTGAGCCGCCGTAATCCGAATCTTTTGTAACTCAGGATCTAGAATAGTTTCTGGTAATCGTGACATCAGATATTGAGGACGTTCCCACAGTGGCAACGTATTTACAACATCCATCAAGTTGCTGACACGGCGAATTTCTGCTCCAAACATGATGTCCATGCCTGACTCATAAGCAGCTTGCTCGATCGCGATATACTTGCGTTTAGTCGCTTCTACTTTTTGACGATGGGCCGGACTTTTGGCGGCTATTTTAGCTAAATGCTTACTTCCCCACCGGACATGAGTAGTTTCTTCAGGAAAAATCTTTTCGATTGTCTCGCGGATTTTAATGTTTTCTTCGGTTTGTGGAGCTGCTTTGAGAGCGTGAATGTGAGCTGAAAAGAATTCACAGCCGCGCTTTTCAGTGACATTAATCGCTGCAAGTGCAGCAATCAGCATATCTTCAGGATTGCTATAAGTTTCACTGTCGATCAATCGCTCGAACTCATCGATATAGGATACACCAGGTGGTGTATCGAGTGGGCCACCAATATCTATCAGTAGATCTGTCAACCACATGGCGTGACGAGATTCGTCGTTGATGTGATGGGAAAGATCGCCGATGATCTCTGGGAAATCACCGTTGAGTTTTTCAATCAGTTCTGTCAGATCCTTGCAACTGCGCTGTTCGTTGTAGCGGTAGCGATTGAGCGTAACGAGGTGGATTTCCCGTTCGCTGACAACTCGCTTGAGGATGTCTCGGGCACTGACACTATTGTGGAGCTTGTGAGGGTAGGCAACTGTCATAAGATTTCTGTGTATTTTTTTAAGAATTGTAACGCACTCTTCAGATTGAGGGTAAGGCAGGGTGGAGAGTGGAAACCCCCTATGCTCGATCGACCAAATCGCCGATAATGCTCTGATGTCGATCGATGGGTGATTAAAGCTAATGATAAAGATAGGTAATTTGCGTCGCTTTCTAGTTGGTGGATTGGTAGGGTTAGTATTGACGGGAATTGTGAGCTGTCTCAAATCGCCCAGCAGCACGCCCCAACTAGAATTTTGGACGATGCAACTTCAGCCCAAGTTTAATGACTATTTCAAAGATGCAATTTCCAAATTTGAAGTTGCTAATCCTGGGATCAAAGTCCATTGGGTTGATGTGCCTTGGGGAGCCATGCAGGGCAAAATTCAAGCAGCAATGGGTGCCAAGACTGCACCCGATGTCGTCAATCTCAATCCAGATTTTGCGATTCAGCTCGCCGCCAAAAATGCTTGGTTAGAATTGAATCCTGTCTTAACACAGGGCGAAAATAAGGAATACATTCCCAGCATTTGGCAAGCTGGCACCCTCGATGGCAAAGCGTTTAGTTTTCCCTGGTACCTCACCACCAACGTCACAATCTACAACCAAGAATTATTTACTAAAGCAGGTGTCGCTAAACCACCAACTACCTATCAAGAACTCGCCCAAGCCGCCAAACAAATCAAAGACAAGACAGGTAAGTATGCCTTCTTCACTACCTTTGTACCTGAAGATACCAACGATGTCCTCGAATCCTTCGTCCAAATGGGCGTAAAATTAGTCGATAAGCAGGGTAAAGCTGCCTTTAGTACTCCAGCAGGTAAAGCCGCATTTCAATATTGGGTGGATCTCTACAAGCAGGGCTTACTACCCAAGGAAGCATTAACCCAGGGACATCAACAGGGCATCCAACTCTATCAAGCTGGTGAAACTGCGATGCTGTCCGCAGGCGCACCATTTATTGATACCATCGCTAAAAATGCCCCCCAAATCGCCAAAGTCTCCGCTGTCGCTCCCCAAATCACTGGGCAAACGGGTAAAAAAGGCGTAGCCGTGATGAATCTGGTGATTCCCCGCAGTACGAAGATGTCTGAAGCTGCTGTTAAATTTGCATTATTTATTACCAATGCCAACAATCAAGTTGCCTTTGCCCAAGCTTCAGATACTTTACCATCAAATATTAAAGCGGTAGCCGATTATAAGACGAAATTATCCAGTAGCAATGATAAATCAGCTCTAGCTCAAGGCAAGTTAATCAGCGCAGAACAACTGTCTCAATCAGAGATCCTGATTCCCCCATTGAAGAATCTCAATGTCTTGAAGAAAGCAATCTATGAGAATCTCCAAGCAGCGATGTTGGGTGAAAAAACAGTCGAGCAAGCAGTTACAACTGCTGCGGCTGATTGGGATGGCGGAAAGTAAAGATCTGTAGGGGCTGGTGTCTTGTCGTTTTTTTATTCTGCGTCGTTTCTATTCTCCTGGGGGAGAGGCTCCGCCAACGGGGGTTCCCCCCGAATAAAGAAACGACAAGACGGGGGAACCCCAGAATAAAAAC
>JANNBD010000219.1:0-2465 GCA_031385105.1 Chamaesiphon sp. OTE_78_metabat_374 | reverse complement strand
CCTCGATCGCGATCGGTTTGACGAACTGTGGCTGTTTGCTGTCGATGTGGGCGATGGCATCGGAGATCGCGACTGTGAAGGTATTACCCGATTTAGACAGCAAGGCGGCGGCATTCTCACCACCCGCGACCACATGAATTTGGGTAGTTCGCTGTGTAGTTTGGCAGGCATCGGTGCGGCACACTTTTTTCATACCAAAAATCCCGATCCCGATGCCACTCGTCACTGTATTGACGATCCATATACGACTGATATTTCCTATCCAAACTATCATTCTGGGCGCAATGGCGATTATCAGCAGATCGCTGTACCAGAGCCAATACATCCCCTGCTCGTCAATCCGCACGCCCGAACTGGACAAATCGAATTCTTGCCAGCCCATCCTCATGAGGGTGCGGTGGGAGTCCCCACAAATAGCCATGCTAGTGTCATCGCTACAGGCAAAAGTGTAGTCACCGATCGCCAATTTAACTTAATCGTGGCGTTCGATCGCGAACTAGACGATCGCGGTCATCTGCTGGGAAGAGCGGTAGCCCAATCCATATTTCATCATTTTTGTGATTACAACTGGGATACCAAGATGGGTTGCCCCAGTTTTGTCACTGAGCCTCCTGGAAACACGATGCAAACCGAACCACAGGCGATCGCCGATCTCCAAATCTATTTGAGAAATCTAGCGATCTGGCTAGCACCAGCATAGTTGTACTTAATCGATAAACTGCAACAAATCGAACTCTTGGCGAATATCGAGCAGAGTTCGATCTAGTAAAGGCTCAAATTCCAAAAAAGGAACAAGCTTTTGACGTTTCCGCGTTCTGAACCAGATTGGGATTAATGCGGGAATTAGCGAAGGAAGGACTCTCAGCACAGCTCCATAAAGCCATAACACCCCCTTTTCTCTAATCATGTCGTCGTACATCACATCTACCGCAGGTGAATCTTTCATCTTCAGATAAGTCTTAAACGTACACTCGCTTGTCCACCAAGACAGCGGTAAGAGTTTTAGCTCATCGTACATTCCGGTATCAAGACCGTAGATGACATGAATGACATCGTGAGCTAGCAAAATTTTACCAAATTCCGCTGGCTGTGTCTCTGGTACAGTCACATTGGGATTGAGATCGTAGTACTCAGCTAACCCTACTCGGATGGTTTGAGTACTGGCTTTGTCCATGTACTGAGGGGATTTACTCATAATCATATTTCGATACGATACCGTTTCGTATATTATAATAACACTTATGAGTAAAGCCGACAAAAAGCCACCTGGAAGACCCCGCAGTATCCAATCGCATCAAGCTATGTTGCAAGCAACCTTAGAATTGCTGGCAGAAGTTGGCTTTGATACCATGAGTATTGATGCGATCTCGGCTCGTGCTGGAGTCGGCAAAACTACAATCTATCGTCGCTATGCCTCAAAAGAAGAACTTGTAGCGGATGCCATTGAAAGTGTCCGAGAAGATATTGTGATTCCTGACACAGGTAATCTTCAAGATGACATTGATACACTGATTCAAAATGCTGCTCAAATCACCCTCAACCCACTCGGACGACAGACCGTTGCCATGATTATCAGTAGCGCATCTATCAACGATCGATTTGCTCAAATCTACTGGACAAAATACCTGCAACCTCGACGAAAAACTTTTGCAATTGTTATAGAACGGGCAAAGGGAAGAAACGAAATTGCAACGGATTTAGATTCCGATCTCGTTTTTGATACGATGAGTGCAATCATGCTCTACGCTCTGATTTTTCAACCAACATCAGAATCTTGGACAACCTATGTTCGCCGTTCGCTCAGTCTCTTGTTGAGCAACGCCCGATTACCTCACGGTAGGCTACGCCAACGCAAGAATAGACTATTTACCCCAAGAATGTTCAAGAACTAAAAGGCTCAACACTATATTGTAGTTGGGGCTTATTATTGCCGAAAGATCGGGATGATTCGATCGTAATTTAGCAAGTTGGGTTTTATTCTTCAACCCAACCTACAATCTAACCGACATGTACAGACGCATCGATTCTCGTTTAGAGACGCTCCGCGAACGCACTCACAATCTCTTGAAAAGATACAGACTCCAGAACAGATAGGAGGTTTACTGCTTTAGCCAGTAAATAGGGTGTATCCTCATAATCATCATTACTCGGCAGCACAATCTGAATCGGCTTATCTCGATCGTTAACTCCTTTTTCAAACACAAATAAGCGCGGACTGGGATGACTGACCGATATCCAGTGATTTTTTTGGAGATAGTTGACCACTTCAGCAACGTGGATCTCCTGAATTTGCGGGTAACTTGATAAAACTTCAGGGGTCATCACCATTCTCCTGTTTTAACGTTCTCTATTAAGGTTAGCAAAGATTCTGGGGTGAGGCGTTGAGATCGCGAAATTCTAATTCTCACAGACTGGCGATTTTCGCTGGGGCTACCACTGAGATAAGCCCCGTAGCAGATTCCTTG
>JANNBD010000183.1:0-2825 GCA_031385105.1 Chamaesiphon sp. OTE_78_metabat_374 | reverse complement strand
GAAGACAAGACTAGTACCTGGTTTTTTGAAGATGAACTCAAAGTTGTAGAATAATATGCCCCAAATTCTCACCTTCCTTGGTAAAGGCGGTTCCGGTCGAACTACGGTAGCGATTGCTGCCGCCAAACAACAAGCTAACCTCGGTCGGCGAGTATTATTTGTCAGCCAAGATCCCACGCCTGCGACGGGGATCTTGCTGGGTATTCCCCTGACGGAAACGCCCCAGTCGATAGGTGCCAACTTAGAGATAGTATCAATTTCAGCGACGGTGGCGATCGAGCGCGGCTGGGAAGATATCAAGCAGATTGAAGCGCGGTATTTGAGATCGCCGATTTTACGCAATGTTTATGGGCAAGAACTCGCGATCCTGCCTGGAATGGATAGTGCGATCGCGCTAAATGCACTCCGGCAGTATGATGCTAGTGGCAAATATGATGTGATTGTCTATGATGGCACGGGTGACATGACGACTCTGCGAATGGCGGGGATGCCAGACGCGCTGAGTTGGTACATGCGCCGCTTTATCGCTGTCGTCGAAGAATCAGACCTATGGCGAACTGTCGCGCCGATTATGCAGCCTGCGATGGCTGCGGTGCTAACCATCGCCTGGACTGGCGAAAGCATGATCTCCCAGCCGATGCAGGAAGCCACATCCCTCCTCACCAAAAGTCAAGATACGATTAGCAATCCCCAGCGGGTAGTCGGCTATCTGGTCACTACTGAAGATCCCGCCGCAGTGGCAACGGCCAAATATCTCTGGGGTAGTGCCCAGCAATCAGGTTTGACGATTGGTGGCCTGATCAGCAATCAAGCTACTGCCAAGGAGGGCGTAGCAGCAGAATTTGACCCCTTAGCGGTGACGACTGTCCCAACGCGAATTGGGACTGATTGGCAACCCTTGATCGATGCGATGCCAGACTTCGCTCAGGCTGTAATTTCGCCCAAACCGATCGCCATTGACATCTCCAAGCGCGAGGTGCGGCTGTATTTACCTGGTTTTGACAAAACTCAAGTCAAGCTGACCCAATCAGGGCCAGAAGTGACGATCGAAGCTGGAGATCAACGCCGCAACATTTTACTACCACCCCAATTGAAGGGATCTAGTGTGACGGGTGCAAAATTTCAAAGTGGTTATCTGATTATTTCTTTCTAAGCTATTTGGCTTAAAAAGCAGGACAACTAGTAACTAGTTGCCCTGCTTTTTGGTGATTTCTACCCTTAGAACTCACTTTACTTAGCTCTAGCTGCTACCTTTTCTACAGCCACGGGTGCTGGCTTGGTAGTGTGATTAATTTTGTGGGGCACTAGTCTGGCACATTTTGAACTCATGACATTGGGTTCGACTGTCAGCCAGTCGGGATTGACTGGTTGACCTGTCACCCACGCAATCAAGGCTGCTGGGAGATTTGCTCCAGCAACGTGGGAGAATGGATAGCCACCACCGAAGCGAGGGTTCAGTTCGAGCACACAATAACCATTTGGACCCGACAGCACATCGCAATCGAGGTTGCCGATATGCTGGAGATTTTGACCAATTTTTTGACCAATCTCGATCAGCAGCAGATTATTGGTCGTAACTGCTCGATCTGTCTCACCACCACGCATTGATAGTTTACGTTTAGCAAAGGTGGTAACGTGTTCACCCTGGAGATTATTGACCACATCTAGACCGTATTCTTCACCCACAACCCTCTCCTGAATTAAGACACAACGATCGGGATCAATCGAGCTAGCTGCTGCTAAAATCGTTCTGGTCAAGCGTTTTTTGACCAAGCGATAGGCTAGTTCTAGTTCTTCACTATCTTGGGGAAATTCAATCCCGATCGAGGCTGTGCCCCAGCGTGGTTTGACGACTAGGGGGAATTTCAGTTCGCCAATTGTGATCGCTTCGAGGGCATCAGGAAGAGAGCGATAAGTTTTGGGAGCAGGGATATTATTTTGCTTGAGAAACTGATATGTCTTCCACTTGTCAAAACAAATATCGATCGCAGTTGGGCTGGCAATTAAGGGCACAGTTCCAATCGCGATAAATCGATCGCGCTGTTGCGAGAGTAGTGGCAACTCTAAATCATTTAGCGAAATCAATAGGCCAATTTGATGCTGTTGGCAAATATCTAGCAATCGATCGAAATATTCAGGATGACTAGATTGGGGCATGATAAATGCCCGATCTGCTTCTTGAAGTGAGACAGCATCTGGATTGGAGTCACAGACAAATACTTGACCGTTACCCGCAAGCGCGGTTTTAAAGAAGTCGATCAGGTAGTTGCGAGATCCAGAGCAGCTTAATAATATATTCATATAAATCTGATTAAAAATAGCAGGCAATAGAGCCTAACTAGGTAGTGTCACCTTGTATTTTTTCTAGCTATTTGGGTCACATTAAATTTGGAGTACCAAGGAATAGCTAATTTGATCTCCATTCGTTACGAGGATTAGATTCACTGACGATCTGATTGCAATTTTGAAGATAGCCTTTGCAGCTACTAATGTGACTTTCAAACTGCTTTTGGCACCATGATACATTAATTCAGTGGTGTATTTGCTGTTTTTGCCTACGCCAAATAACGTAAAAAAAAGAGGGGTTATCCTCTTTTTTTGATATTATTCTCATTGACAAAACTTTTACAACTAGGTCAATAATTCTAAATTTTACCTAGAATGATTAAATATCTCAATCTAAGTAACGTGAGTTCGGGTTAAGGATCTATATTAATGGCTTCTAGCTTCGTTTCTGAACGCCGCCGATTGAAATCGGGGCTAACAATACAAAGTCCGCCTGTGCCTCCGGCAGGCTTCGCCAACGCGGACTGGCTGATTAGTCC
>JANNBD010000149.1:0-5678 GCA_031385105.1 Chamaesiphon sp. OTE_78_metabat_374 | reverse complement strand
CACTATAATTTGGGTCAATCCTTTGCTGAAACCGTTCACAATGCGACATTGGATCATGTAAATAAAAATGGTTTCTACCTGGGAGATCGACGGGTCAGATCTGCGCGGTTTTTGGTATTGCGGAAATCGTCAATCCCCGCTATTCTAGTCGAAACTGGTTATTTGACGAGTGAAGCGGAAGCTGCTCGGCTCCGACGGGATGACTACCAAAAGGTAATGGCAGAAGGCATTGCCAAAGGAATTATTCAGTATATCAAGGAGCGTAACTAAGTATTCAGCGTGGGTACTTCACGCTGTCAGCCATTTATATTCCCTCGATCTTCCCTAAGTTCTATGCAAGACAGATTTAGCCCCCGTCAGCAGATCCACACCGAAGTTAGTAGAATTGGCGTATTTGATAGTGGGGTGGGGGGATTGACTGTCTTGCAAGAGGTATATCGCCAACTTCCCCATGAATCGGTGCTGTACTTTGGGGATACGGCGAGAGTACCATATGGGACTCGGAGTGCCGCAGAGATTTTACAATTTACCCGTGAAACCTTGGATTGGATGGTATCGCAGCGGGTAAAGATGGCAATTATGGCTTGTAATACTAGTTCTGCCCTAGCCTTAGAAGAAGTACGCAGTGAATATGATTTACCGATTTTGGGCGTAATTCTACCTGGAGCGAGGGCTGCTGCCTTCCAGGGGCAGAGGATTGGGGTGATTGCGACTCCGGCAACTGTGAGGAGTGATGCTTACCTTCATGCGATTCAAGAGGCAAATCCCCATGCCGAAGTGTGGCAAGCTGCCTGTCCTGAATTTGTGCCGATTATTGAAAACAACCGCATCCAGGAGCCAGGGACACTAGAGATCGCCAAACAATATTTGCAACCATTACTCGATCGATCGATCGATACCCTAGTCTACGGTTGTACCCATTATCCCCATCTCGAACCAATTTTTCGCAAATTCGTGCCCAACAATGTTCGGTTTATCAATCCGGCGATTCATGTTGTGAATGCGGCTACCAAAGAACTAAATCTGCTCGGCATCAACAGTAATAGCCCTGCTGTGCCAACTAAGTTTATCGTCAGTGGTGATCCGCTGCAATTTGCCCAACTTGCCAATCAATGGCTATCAAGTCAGCCTGTTGTGGGGCAGGTTGCGTTACCAGTGGTTTAGTGAATGATAAATAGTCGATGGTGGATGGTGATTAGAACTCTGGGATGACAACTAAAATTGTTCCGAACAGCATTGACTGCGCCAGTTCAGCCACTAGCCACTAGCCACTAGCCACTAGCCACTATCCACCAATTTCCTATCCATGCCAAAAATAGCTTAGAATGTATGTAAACTTTCGTAAACTCTCCTCTGAGCTGCTCGATCGATGACCTCAGTGAAATCCTTATTTGCCCCCGTTGAAGCTGACTTGGAAGCTTTGACCGAAAATCTCAAAAATCTGGTCGGTGCCCGTCACCCAATTTTATACGCAGCAGCAGAACATCTATTTGGAGCTGGTGGTAAGCGCGTGCGTCCAGCAATCGTCTTGCTAGTTGCCCGTGCAACGATGCCAGACGAAGAAATTACGCCGCGCCACCGCCGCCTTGCCGAAATTACTGAGATGATCCATACTGCAAGTCTAGTTCACGATGATGTTCTAGACGAAGCCGACACACGGCGGGGTATTGAAACAGTTCACAGTCGGTTCACCAATCGCGTTGCGGTCCTAGCTGGAGATTTCCTGTTCGCACAGTCGTCTTGGTACCTGGCTAACCTGGACAACCTGGAAGTAGTCAAGCTGCTGTCACAGGTGATTATGGACTTAGCTGAGGGCGAAATCCAGCAGGGCTTGAATGCGTTTGAGACAGATTTCTCGATCGAAGCCTACCTAGAAAAAAGCTATTATAAAACAGCATCTCTCCTCGCCAATAGTGCCAAGGCTGCATGCGTACTCAGCGATTCCCCCGTCACAACTTGTGAACAGTTGTATTTGTATGGTCGGAATCTGGGACTAGCCTTCCAGATTGTTGACGATATTCTGGACTTTACAGCTTCAGATGAAGTCTTGGGCAAACCAGCGGGGTCAGATTTAGCAAGTGGAAATTTAACGGCACCCACTCTCTATGCGATGGTTGAGCATCCTCAGCTTGTAGAATTAATCGCGACGGAGTTTGAAGATCCGGCTGATTTGGCTACGGCAATTAAACTGGTGATGAATAGCGAAGGTATTGCCAAATCCCGTGCCCTTGCCAATCACCATGCTCAATTAGCGGTGGATCAATTGAAAGGTTTAGCACCTTCTGACTCGCTCCAGGCACTATTTGACTTGTCAGACTATGTTTTAAAACGCCTCTATTAAGCAAACGTAGAATCTATTATTTGTCGTGGACAAATCAATGTTGGGGAGATCCATACTTACAAATGCGATGATCGCGATTGCTGGAGTGGGGTTCATTTCCCCATCAGCAAATGCACTTGACAGCAATCTGACTGTAATGGTAGAAGGCTTGAGAGGTAAGCAGGGGCAAGTATGCGCGCGACTATTTGCCCAGTCGAATGGATTTCCCAATCAACAGGACAAAGCAGTCGCCAATCAATGTATTAAGGTAAGTAAAATTGCCACTGGTTTCAAGTTTGAGAAGATAGTTCCTGGCAGCTATGCGGTGGCTATATTTCACGATGCCAACACTGATGGCAAGATTAATACAGGCGTGTTTGGCATTCCATCAGAAGGATTGGGCTGTTCACGCAATCCCCGTGGGCTAATTGGGCCGCCCCGCTTTCAGGACGCGGTATTCCTGGTAGTTGGCCCAAATAATGAAATTAAAATTCAATTGAATTATCTCTAATTCTATTAGCGGCGAGCATACTTAGAGATAAATAAAGCAACTGCTGGTGATGCAATAACTAACCAGAAAAAGATGCTGTAAATAGTGCCAACTTGATTTACACCCAAACAATAAGTGGCAACAATACTAACGATACCCAATCCACCTACTACCGACTGGTAAGTAAGTGATAAAAATCGTGCTTCTTTGCGGGCAATCGCAGGTAAAAAAGTCGCAACCGAGATGAATATGCCAGCGAAAATCAATAAAATTGGGATCGCCATAGCAAGAACCCATGCAGTGGCATTGTCCAAGACTGCCGCCAGAAAACTCAACAAGTAAGCCGAACTAACTGCCGCGATAATCAAACTAGCGATATAATTACCAAGGATTGTTTCCCACATTGAAATCGAATTGGTCATCAATAGCCGATGCTTAGACCTGAGTTGCAGAAATAAGTTAAAGATAGGTTTGGCTGCAAGGCTGATGCCAGCAAGTGGGACAAATACTAGGCAAATAGAGAACACAAACATGCCATCACTCTTGAACCAAATCGTCGAAATTCCGAGCGCGATAGTAATAGAAAAAACGATTCCCAGCACCAATACTCCTCTCCAGTTGCTGACGCTAATCCAGGGGTAAATCCAGTATTGAGATCGAACGGCTTCAAGTAAGCCAGCTTGAGATTCCTTTGAGCTAGGATCTTTATTCAGAGCAAATTGAAAGTGATCTCTGGCGGTGACGTATTTTCCCAAGATCAGTAAAACTTGGGCGTGCAATCTATGGGCAGTGCTGTCACTGGGATCGATTCGCAGTGCGTCTAAACTATTTGCTAAAGCACGATGCGGTCGGTTGGTCTGAATTAGCAATTGAGTCTGAAGATTTAGCGCGGATAAATACTCAGGATCGAGAGAGAGAGATTTTTCGAGCGGGGCAATTACAGGTCGTAAATATGACCGAATCCAATAATCTTTGCAAATAGTGAAAATCCCCCAATAAACTGGCAACAGAAGACCACGGCTGAACACAAATACGATCAGCATTACTCTTCTGCTATGGGTCTTAAATTGATCGCTACCTCGATCGAATAAAATCCTCGCCAGTGTATCAAAGTACAAAGAAGAATTTGGTTCTAATTCAAGTGAAACCCCAATTGCTGTTTGAGCGCGGTTAAAATCGCCGCTCATGTGCCAATATACAGCTAGCAAATAATGTAGCCAATCATTTTCTGGATTCAGTGATAGGGCATATTCAACTATTTTGAGGGTTTCTGTACCCAGTTTGCGCTGATTAATTAAACAACGCGCCAGACTACCATGAGCGAGATCGGAATCAGGATTTTCGACAATTTCTTGGCGAAGCTCTTGTTCTGCCAGATCGTATTTATCTAAATCTAAGAGGATCTCTGCTCGATCGAGATGTTTCCCCATTACATTTTTAGGTATTTCAAAATATCGTCATAATTGCCATCTTGATTGGCGTGGGTAGCGTAGTTTTTGGCAGTATTAAACCACTCGCGGGTAGAGGACTTTACCCCACTAGCGGCTGTGGCTAAATCCTTGGTAGTAAGCGGTTGGGGAATCCCAGTTTTCATCGCGGCTTGGAGTTTTTTCTCCACCGCTAAATCCACAACTCGCTTCAAATCAGCTCCAGAACAGCCCTCAGTCTTCTGAGCGAGGAATTGATAGTCGATGTCTTCGATCAGCTTGCCCTGACAAATTATCCTTAGAATGGCAGCACGGGCGGCAGCATCTGGAGGTGGAATTAGCAGGATGCGATCGAACCGCCCTGGACGACGGAAAGCGGTATCCAGATGCCACGGTGCATTAGTCGCCGCCAGAATGAGTACGCCCTCGTTGGAATATTGCACCCCGTCGAGTTCGGTCAGAAATTGATTGATTAATTGCTTACCACTACTTTGGCGCAAATCGGCACGACTGGCAGCGAGGGCATCTACTTCATCAAAAAACAAGACAGAAGGCTGATTCCGGCGAGCGCGATCGAATAATTGGTGGAGATTTTTTTCACTATTACCGATCCACATGTCCAGAATTTCATTCAAGCCAACAGAAATAAATCCCGCCTGAATTTCACCTGCTGTAGCCCTAGCTAGATGAGTTTTACCGCATCCAGGCGGCCCATAGAGCAGGATACCACCACCAATCGATTTGCCGTAAGCCCGATACATCTCTGCATGGGTGAGCGGATAAATAATCTTCAGCCGAATCTCTTCTTTGACTTCCTCCATCCCGCCGACATCCTGGAAGGAAATACCTGGTTTCTCCATCCCTTCCGGCAAGGAGTCAAAATTATCACCAGATTCAGCCTGTTTCACCCCCAATCGATCGACCAGATCGGACTCTTCAAGGCTCGGATCTTCATTCAACGCCTTGCGAAATTGTTGGGCTGCGGTGGAGAGATCGCCCGATCGCATCAGCAGCCGTGCATGTAAGGTTAAGATGGTCGGCGAAGTCTCACCCTGAGCGAGAATATCTTCAATAATCACCAACGCGGCTGAATCTTTCTCCTCCTGATAATAGGCTTTGGCTAATCCCAGCTTGAGATCGAGATTTTGGGGAGCAAGAGCCAGAGCCTGCTGATATTCGCTCACTGCGGCGGCGGCTTCGCCCCGATTGAGCAGCGTATCGGCAATATGTTGGCGGAGGGGAATATTGTCCGGTGAAAACTTGAGAGCTTCGCGCAGTGCGAATAAAGCATCGTTGGGGTTGGTCACGATCGAAACTAATTTGTAGATAGCACCATCACTAGGCTAGCATTTCGATCGAATAAATTGACGATTATCGATTTTCCAGACAACTCGATAGTAACCTCAGCGGTTAGAAACCGCCGCTAATGTTGCAAAGTCCG
>JANNBD010000125.1:0-13855 GCA_031385105.1 Chamaesiphon sp. OTE_78_metabat_374 | reverse complement strand
CTAAATTCTTGACCAGGAATAAACATGTTTTCTGGACAAGATTCTATTTTCCACGAATCGATCGCAGACATTAATCGTTCAAATAATTTGATGTGGATAGCATCTATATCGCCATTTCCTAGCTCATCATTCAATTGCTTGACAAGTGTAGAACAAATTCTTTGGTCGTCAATTCTAGCGATAATATTAGCAAGGCGACGGCTAAAATGAGTAGCTGCACCACGAAAATTTGTCAGTAACAACCACAAAGACTCTTTATTAACTGGTTCCCGTTGTAATCTTTGAAAGAAAGGATGATTGTGTAGTGGAAACTCTTGGTATCGACAAGCCATTTCTTGCAAGGAGAGTGAAGAAATCTGTAATTGTTTTGCACCACTCACTTTGCCTGGAGATCGAACGGTATTTGCTTCTGGATTTAGATAGATGCTGATGCGGCGTTGATGTTGTTCTCGACGGAATGAGACATAAGAATGCATTCCAATTCCTGATTCTAGGCTACGAACTGCAAAGGATTGGATTGCTGACTGATATCTGGAGATGGGTAAACCATGTTCAACAAAGTATAAATCAAGCCTGTCGCAGACAACTCGATCGTCAGTGGCATAGTTAGAAATTGGTAAGTATAGCGTCCCAGTTGAAGGCGTACGATCGTCCCCTGCGATGAAGGAAAAACAAGTAATCGCTGATTTAGCTGAGAATAATATTTGATCTGGTGCCATCGCTTGACAGAATTCGATCGCATCTCCAGAGATATAGTTCCGAGCGGCACTCAAGGCTGATTCTAGTTCTGCTGGGGTGGCATCATGGTGACGGAGATAGACTTTGGCTCGTGCTTGGGGATTGGCAGCGAGATCGAGGGAGAAATAGACAAATTCGTCTTTGTCGGGGCCACGTTGAGCGGATGTCTCGGCTAATGTCGGCCAAGCGTGGGTGAATCCCAGCCGGACTAATGATTCTTCGACAATTGCGGCGGAACGGCTCTGGGATTGAGATTGGGGATTGAGATAGAGTTTAAATGCTGGCTCTTTGTCGGGATAGAAGCAGACAGCGTGCCAGATGGAGAATTTGGGAGTGGAATTAGTCGGTGCGTACAGGTCAGAAATCTGCTCGAATCGATCGAGATTAACGCTATAGTTTGCTGCTAAATATTGATTTAATTCTAGTCCGGCTTGCCAATTCGATTGGAGACTCGCTTCACTACCTTGAGCTTCTACCAAGACACGGAGTTCTACATTATCAGGGTCTACAGCGATCGAAAACTCGAACGGAGTTGCATCATCGGAAACATCTGATTGCCAAGTTGTATCGCCAACTTTTCTGTCGCCCCAGGAAGTAGAGATCGATCGAAAGATGCTAGTGATTTGGTCGATTTTGTGGCTCAAGCCAACTGATTCACACAGTGCAGTTAATTTCTCGACTCCACACTCAACATAGGTTTGGGTGGGTACCAATTGTTCTGGGTCGAATCCAGTTTGAGGATGACGCTCGATTGAAATCTGATTTTCCAGGCGCGCTGCTGAACCGCTGGAAATATTTTCAGGTCGATCGATTAACTCTGAACCTGTAGAGATATCCTCAAAATTAGTCATAAAAAGCCTCAGTTTTGGTAGACAGTTTCTTATTCTTTACAGAGCGTCAAAATTATTCTCTCAATGCTAGCACATGAAGCTAGAAATCAAGACATCTGTACTTTTCACTACCTTAACTACACTTAGTCTCAGTATTGAGTAAAGTTAATGAGCGAGGTCAAAACTAACCCCCTAAGCTATTGCTGGAGCTGACAATCAAAATATGAGGAGTTGATAATTCAAAGATGGTTTGAAACAAACACAATGTAAGAAAGCATACTAGCAATTGATTGCTAATCAATAAATTGCTAGTTAAATCAAAGATTAATGTAACAATAATCACAAAAATTAGATCGATCAACTAATTATTTTTTAGAAGTGTTTCGATCGTCGCGACTAATTGCCCCAGTTTGACAGGTTTACTGACATACTCATTCGCACCAGCATCGAGGCATTTTTGGCGATCGGTTGGCATGGCTAGAGCTGTCAGCGCGATAATTGGGATCGTCGCACAGCCAGAAATCTGTCGAACCCGTCTAGTCGCCTCAAATCCATCCATTCCAGGCATCTGAATGTCCATCAAAATAATATTCGGGAAATTTGCTGGATTTGGATCTTGTGAGCATTCACTCAATAATTCAATTGCTGCTTGCCCATCGATCGCTTCCATCAGTCGATAACCACGGCTCCGCAAATAGCCTGTCATTGTTTCCATGTTGGCTTCATTATCTTCAACTACCAAAATCAGTGCTTTTGGTTGAATGATCGGGGTGTCTTCAGGATTTGGAGTCAGGGGATAAACTAGCGGCGATGTTGATATTGGCAAGTCGATCTCAGCAGTGGGGTCGAATGGCAAAGATATTGTGAACCGACTACCTCGACCTACAATACTCTCAACCGAAACATTACCGCCATGAAGTTCGACAATCCGTTTAACTAATGCCAACCCTAGCCCTGTGCCAGCATACTGGCGACTGAGACTGCTATCAATCTGGACAAATGACTGAAATAGCTTGTCGATGTTTTCTGGCGCAATCCCAATTCCCGTATCGACGACTGAGAAGGCAATTCGCCGCTGAGATGGTCCAACTGTTGGGACCACATCCCCGATCGAACCCATCCCCCAATCTTCCCCTCGGTCAAACTCCTCAATCCGCACATCCAAGACAATACTCCCGCCTTCCGGCGTAAATTTGACGGCATTGCTGAGTAAATTGATCAAAACTTGACGACAGCGGCGATCGTCTACACGAATCTTTAGCGGCTTGAGATATTCAGGTAGTTGGGTTGTGATGCTAATTTGCTTTTTGTGAGCGAGTTCTTTAATAAACAGCAGGCTATTTTTGCAGAGGCTGTCGATCGATACAGCAGTCAATTCGATCTCGAATTTATTGGCTTCGATTTTGGATAGATCGAGGATGTCGTTAATTAGAGATAGGAGGTGTTTACCGCTTTTCTCGATCGTTGAGATCGATTTGTGTTGACGCTCGTTGATTGGGCCGAAGTTCAATTCCTGCAAGGCTTCTGACATGCCTAAAATCGCATTCAGCGGAGTCCGCAGTTCGTGACTCATACTCGCCAAAAATTCATCCTTGAGTCGAGTTGCCCGCGCCAGTTCTTGATTAGAAACTGCCAGTTGTTCATTGCGCTCTCGCAGTTGGGTATCGGCTAGCTTGCGCTCGGTTAATTCGGTTTCTAGCTGCTCGAATAAATTCGCCTGTTGAATGGCGATCGCCAGTTGATCGGCAACTTGTTGGAGCAATTGAGCCTCCTCTGGCTGCCAGTCCCGATATGAGCCACAAGCATCAACGATCAGCAGTCCCCAAATTTGAATACCACCGCTAGAGCTAATCCAATAGTCAGTTAGACCATCTCTCAGTGGCAACAAAATCGGTGCGACAATTTTGGATTTGACTTGAGCAAGCTTTAAATCTTCTTGCCACGTCAGGGACAGCGGATCCTGCATCACATCATAGACAAGACGAGGCTTACCCCGCCGATAGAATTCAAATCCTTCTCGCTGGAATTTTTCTTTGTCCCACCGCACCCCGCGCCGACTGGGATACTCTGGCGAAACAGCTTCTTCGACAGCTTGAATATCGCCGTCAGGCAATAGCCTGACAATGCTAGCTCGATCTACGCCCATTAATTCTTTAATTTGCGTCGTTGCCGTAACGAGGATTTCTGCTACATTCAACGAATTACGGATTTGTTGCGCAATTTTTGATAGTGCTTGCTGCTGACGCAACTGAATCGCAATTGCCGCTTCTCGCTGCCAGCGGACTTTCAGCTCTGACTGGACTTTTTCATAGAGGGTTGCTTGTTCGATGGCAATCCCGATCTGTTCAGCAATCTGCTCGATATCTTCAATGTCGCTCTCTGGCCACAACCGAGGTGCAGTGCAGTGTTGAATACAAATTAGCCCCCATAATACGGAACCATCAATTAATGGCACAATTAGAGCTGCTCGGACCTGATATTTGGCGAAAAATGCCACCTCACTAGCTGGTAATGCTGCTGTGTAAATATCTTCGATCGCACTAATGCTACCGCGCCGATAGTACCAAGCCAACTTTTCGCCAAAACAAGGAATGGGAATATTCAGTCCGGCTAGTGGTTCCAATTCAGGATTTACGGCTTCTGCTACAAATTCACCTGCGTCAAACTGTAGATCGGCAGAGAACTTGAAGATTCCGACTCGATCGACTTCTAGCAACTCGCGAATTTTTTGAACTGCTGTCTCCAGCACGATTGGTAGATCTAGGGATTGACGAATCTTTTTGGTGATTTCTTTGAGTGAGATGGCCTGCAATGCTTGCTTGTAGATGAGTTGATCGGCTTGTTTCCGCGCAGTGATATCTTGGGCGGTACCGATCGTTTGCTGAACACGTCCGTTCAAATCTCGACTAAAAATTGAATTTCGACCCAGCAGCCAGCACCATTCCCCATTGGCACGTTTCATTCGATATTCAAATTCCAGCACTTCACCATCTTGCGCTGCGGCAATTTTGGCATACTGGGCGGGAATGAGCAAAAGATCGTCAGGATGGATCAGATTTGGAAACAAATCAGCTCCCATCCCATGAATCTCTGCTGGCGTGTATCCGAGAATTGTCGAAATCTGCTGATTGACGTAGACATTACATCCTCTCTCAAAGTCATAGAGATAGAGAATATTTGGCGAGGCTTCAGCAATCTGTTCGATAAAAATATAGCTTTCTTGGCGAGTCAGATCTTCCTCCAAGCCAACTGCTGCTGGCGAGGTGAATTTTGCACCAAAAGCTGAAGCTAATAAAGCATTCGGGTGATTCTTCGGCATTTCTACTGGCTCTGATGGCGTTGCAGCCGGGATCGGATCTAGCATATATTTGCGTTGCTTTGGGTACGAAGCAATTCAGCAACGCCTCTTGTATAGAATGCCCTCAAGATCGCCGTTAATTTCGGTCTTGAACTGGGCACTCTAAAGAAAATATTCACAGAGTAAGCCAGATGAGTAGTTATTCCATCCTAGTCGTTGATGATGAGCCAGATAATTTTGATGTAATCGAGGCACTGCTGCCAAGCGAGACTTACCAGTTGCACTATGCCAACTGCGGCAAAGATGCGATTTCCTCCCTAGATAAATTCGATCCCGATTTGATCTTGTTGGATGTGATGATGCCCGACATGGACGGGATTGAAGTCTGCAAGCAGATCAAGCTGATGTCCAAATGGCACGCGGTGCCGATTATTATGGTGACGGCTCTATCTGGCAAGGAAGATCTGGCTCGTTGTCTGGCCGCAGGTGCCGATGATTTTATTACTAAACCCGTCCATAGCCTGGAACTATCCGCGCGAGTTAATTCGATGTTGCGGATTAAAAGACAACACGATCGGATCAAGTCTTTCTCCAAGCTTCAGCGCAATAACATTAATTCACTATCAAATAACCTATATGAAATTCGGGCTGATTTGGCAGTCGGTTTTCCGAATGAATTTAACTCACCGTTGATTGCGATCTCTGACAACATCGAATATCTCAAGCAAAATATTAAACACTTGAGTCCGGCGGAAACGATCCAATTGCTAGAGTCAAGCGATCGATATGCCCTGGAATTGCATACCTTAACTCAGAAATTTTGGTTTTACTTGAAACTAGTTGTTGACACACCTACGCCAAGTCCTGAAGACAGCTCTAGTCCTAAGTCGATCATCACCCAGATTTTAGCTGGCCGTTCTAGAGGTGTTTCATTGCCGAGCAATCTAGCTTGTGAAATTGAAGATACTCAGTTGGCTGTAAACGTCGATCTAGCTGAATGGCTATTAACAGAACTGTTAGATTATCTATTCGATCGATCTGAACTTACTAGTTATCTGAAAATTTGTGGCGGCGTAGAGGATCAGGGCTTCCATTTGTCTTTATCTAGTTTCCCCGCAGATCAGATTCCACCAGCAGAACTGCTCGGTTTGATTCAATTTAACGCTACTCCCGATCAAAGTCCAGAATTACCAATTGGCCTGAAAATTGTCAAGAAAATTGTGGATATTTATGATGGCGTATTTTTGACTTCTGGCATTGATCGAGCAGATATCTCGATCTACCTCAGCCTCCCCTTTGTAGCGACGAAGTTACCCACAGCTAAAGTACTGGAACTGTCCAATCAAAACTAAGACCGATCTGAATCTACTCATATCCTGCCCCAATACATATCGACTATTACCAAGCGTAGATCTAGGGTACCCATTAAGGGCACCCCTACAGTTAACTTGTATGGGTGCCCTGTCTTGTTGCGCTTTTATGTGCGGGGGAACCCCGCCCATAGCGCACCGCTGTCTTGTCGTTTTTTTATATTTCCCCCAGGAGAATAAAACGCCGCTTGTGGGTACCCTAGATCTACGCTTAACACTAATATCTTTATACTAGTACAAGATGTGAGCCTACTCTCTTCCCTTCCCAGAAATAAACATTTGTAATTCACCATCCACCATCCACCATCCACTATCCACAATTCGATCCCAGACTGATAGATAATGAATGATGGTCAGCCGATCGACTATTGGTTGACTTTAAAAATCATTTTTAAGATCAACTTAGTATTAGGCTGGGCGTAATTTATGGAGCAATTGCTGCTAGACACAGGGTGGCTGATCCCTTGTTATGGCTTGCTGGGGGCGATTCTGAGCATTCCTTGGATGACTAGACTGGTGCGACGGACTGGCCCTAGACCAGCGGCCTATTTGAACATTTTGATGACGGTGATCTCCTTTATTCATGGGAGTATTTTGTTTCGGCTAGTCTGGAATCAAACGCCAAAAAATATTGTGATCAATTGGCTAACAGTCGCCGGATTGGAATTGAATCTGACGTTTGAGTTGTCAGCGGTGAATGTCGGGGCGATGGAGTCGGTGACAGTCTTGAGTCTGATTGCTCAGGTATTTGCCCTCGGCTACATGGAAAAGGATTGGGCACTGGCGAGATTCTTTGCGCTGGTGGGCTTTTTTGAAGGCGCGATGAGTGCTGTCGCCATCAGCAATTCACTGCTAGTTAGCTATGGCTTACTCGAATTGCTAACGCTTTCGACTTACTTACTAGTGGGTTTTTGGTATGCCCAGCCCCTGGTGGTCAAGGCAGCACGAGACGCATTTTTGACCAAACGGGCTGGTGATATCATCCTGTTTGCGGGGGTAATTGCCCTATCGAGTATTGCTGGAAGTCTGGATTTCGACGATCTATACAAGTGGTGCGATACCACCGATCTTTCAGACTTGAATAAGACCCTGATTGGGCTAGCATTGATTGCTGGACCGATCGGTAAATGTGCTCAATTTCCGCTTCACCTGTGGCTAGATGAGGCGATGGAAGGCCCCAATCCCGCTTCGATTCTGCGAAATTCGGTAGTAGTTACGGGTGGCGCGTATATCTTAGTCAAAGTCCATCCGATTCTATATCTATCGCCAGTTGTGACCACGACGTTGATGGTGATTGGGACAGTGACGGCAATTGGCGCGACATTGGTATCGATCGCCCAAATCGATATCAAGCGGACTATCTCCTACTCTACCAGTGCTTATCTGGGCTTAGTATTTATTGCGATCGGTGCCAAGTGGATCAACGTTGCTCTATTCTTACTATTTGCCCATGCCATCTCCAAAGCACTGCTATTTATGAGTGTCGGCTGTGTAATCCTGACTACCAATAATCAAGATATCAATGAATTTGGTGGCTTGGCTAAGAGTATGCCTGCGACGACGATCTCTTTTATCGTGGGTGCATTAGCAATGACGGGTGTTTTCCCGCTGGGTGGATTTTGGGCGTTTCAACAGGGCTTTAAGTCGCTGTGGCTAGAATATCCGTGGGCAATTGGCGTGATGTTAATTGTGAATGGTTTAACGGCTTTCAATCTTGCGCGGGTATTTGGTTTGGTATTTTTAGGCAAGACTCAGCCCAAAACTAGACGGGCACCCGAAGTACCTTGGCCCTTGGCACTACCGATGATCTTTTTGACAGTATTTACACTCCTAGCTCCAGCAATCATGTGGCAATCCTCTTTGCTACCAGATCTAGACGATATTAGTTTATTTGAATACGCCTCAATTAGTGTGTCTACAGTCTTGGGCTTTTTAGTTGGGGGACTGTTGTATTTTAGGGATAGCCGGACTCCAGTTAAACTCTCGCTGCCTTGGGTTCAAGAGCTGCTGACTTATGACTTCTATGTAGAAACAATTTACGAGAAAACAATCGTGGGGCTGGTGGTATTGCTATCGAATATCACAGCTTGGATCGATCGATACATCGTTGATGGTTTCGTGAATCTAGTTGGATTTGCCACAATTTTTAGTAGCGAAGGTCTGAAGTATGGTACCTCAGGTCAGATGCAAACCTACGCGCTGACAATTACCGTCAGTGCTGGAGTTCTTGGCGCAATGATTGCCTGGTTCTTTTGGAAATTCTAGCAATCCAAACCGTAGGGTGTGTTACTGCGTTTGCATAACGCACCAAATCATCGATAAAAACAATCATTCAGAGTTTTCTGGTGGGGTTGGGCGGGTTCAAATAAAGTATCTAGCTTCGTTTTAGTTGATGGTATAAACCCGCCCCTACAGATCCAATATTTCAAATTATTTAATATATGCTAAGTATTTTATTAATAGTTCCGCTAATTGGAGCCGCAATCGCCGCCTGGTATCCAGGTCAAACTAGATCGATCGCCTCATGGGTTGCCATAGTGGTACTAGGCTGGACTGTGTTGTTATTAACCAAGTTCGATCTGAGTAATTCTGGGATGCAATTCGTTGAGAATTTCCAGTGGATTGATACATTGGGTTTATCCTATCGACTGGGTATTGATGGTTTGTCTTTACCGCTGGTTGCGCTGAACAGTTTATTAACTTGGGTGGCAATTTACAGTAGCGATGAAAAGATTGATCGACCTCGCCTTTATTACAGTCTAATTTTGTTACTGAATGCGGCAGTAACTGGCGTATTTTTAGCCCAAGATTTATTACTATTCTTTATCTCTTACGAGCTAGAATTAATCCCCCTATACCTACTAATTGCCATTTGGGGCGGTCAAAAACGAGCTTATGCGGCGACTAAATTCTTGATCTACACCGCCCTGTCTGGTGCTTTAATTTTGGCTGCATTCCTGGGATTAGCTTGGTTTGGCGGGAGCAGCAGCTTTACTTACAATCCAGGACTAGCACAGGCTTTACCACTGAGTCAACAGTTTTTACTACTGGGCGCGTTGCTGCTGGGCTTTGGGATCAAAATGCCGTTGTTCCCTTTTCATACTTGGCTCCCAGATGCCCACGTTGAGGCTTCTACGCCGATTTCAGTCTTACTAGCAGGAGTCCTGCTTAAGCTGGCTACCTATGGCATCTTGCGCTTCTGTGTGGGGCTATTTCCAGAGGCTTGGCAGATTGCCTCACCGTGGCTGGCAGACTGGGCGATCGTCAGTGTATTGTATGGTGCATTGATGGCGATCGCTCAAAAAGACATGAAGAAGATGGTAGCTTACAGTTCTGTCAGTCATATGGGTTATATTCTCCTCGCGGCGGCGGCGAGTACCCCGCTGAGTTTCTCAGCAGCGATGATTCAGATGATCAGTCACGGCTTGATCTCAGCGGCTCTATTTCTGTGTGTGGGCGTGGTTTACCAGAAAACCAAGACTCGCGATATTAGAGTTTTGCAAGGCTTACTCAATCCAGAGCGGGGAATGCCAGTAATCGGCAGTTTGATGGTGTTAGCGGTGATGGCTAGTGCGGGAATACCTGGAATGGTCGGTTTTGTTGCCGAGTTTCTGATTTTCCGCAGTAGTTTTCCAGTCTTCCCGATTCAAACATTGCTCTGCATGATTGGGACTGGTTTAACGGCTGTTTATTATCTACTATTGATTAATAAAGCCTTTTTTGGGCGACTATCCGAAAAAGTCCAAAATCTCGAAGGGGTGTCCTGGCGGGAACGTTCTCCAGCCATAATCCTCACCGTGGCGATCGTCATTTTTGGTTTTCAACCTGGCTGGATCACCCGCTGGAGCGAACCGACGATTTTAGCCACACTGCATCAACCAACAGCGATCCCCACCACTGTGCCTGGACAAGTTGAAATACTCACAACGATTAAACAAACTGAACTTTAATCAGGATTTTAATCAGGATTTAAGGATTTTCAGGACTGAGTTGCTTTTGCTGCATCAATCCTAAACTCCTCACTCCCAACTCCCAACTCCCAACTCCTCACTCCATGACTACTACTACTTGCCATCGGTTTGCTAATTATATTGATCGATTTTACAACGGGCAAAGTCTCGTGCCGGATAATCCCCATAATGTCAAAGAAGTGGTCGGAATTCTCGATAGTTATGGCTATGTGTTGAATGCCTATCAAATCAATCTTCAACATATTGCTGATCGAGAGTTTCTAGAGATATTTCCATTTTTTAAGTACTTTAATAATGGAGTTTCGATCGATCAGTTAGGCAAGCATCTATGGCACGATCGAATCAACTATGAGTATGCCGAATACTGCATGAAGGTAATGCTTTGGCATGGTGGCGGCAAGCTCGAACAATATATTGAATCACCAGAATTTAGAACATTAATCGAATCAGCAATTCAAGCCAAAATCAAAGGCAAGCCAGTCACTAAACTTTTGCATCGGATCTTTCCAGAATTCCTACCTGAACAGATCCGTCAGTCGGTTTACTACAATGCCCTCGGTCAATTTTGGCAAGTAATGTCTGAGATATTTATCACATTGGGCAAAGCTTATGATCAGGGTAAAATCACCAGTATTCCACAGGTAGTGGATTGGATCAAGGCTGGACTGGTGGCGGCGGCAGGCAATCCGATTAACTACGCAGTCGAGATTGATGGTAAGTCTTATGATATCCTACCCCCATCGGCAAATCTCACTTTCTTGATGGATGTAGCAGTGCCATATGTGGAAGCTGTATTCTTTCGGGGCACACCCTTTTTAGGTACAGTTTCTTACAATGCTCAAGCCCATCAAATTCCAGTTGCCCAAAATGAGTTTACCTATGGGGCATTATATGCGGATCCACTGCCGATCGGTTGTTCTGGCATCCCACCAACTTTACTGATGCAGGATATGCGCCACTATCTCCCCACCTATCTACACGAAATATATCAAAGCACCAAGCGACAAGAAGACGATTTATTAGTGAAGATCTGTCAGAGTTTTCAGAAATCAATGTATTGTGTTACTAGCGCGACAATTTTGGGTTTGGCACCTCATCCATTGGATAGTCAAAATCCGCAGGAGCAAGCGATAAATATGGCTTATTTTGAAGGCTGGATGGATCGATTGTTGACTTCGCAACTGCCTAATGTTCAGGGGTGAAGAGTAATTGATAATTGGTCATTATTAACGCTGAATCTTTACAGTGTACAACTAGTGTGAAAAAATCATGAGTTTTATTTCTCGGCGCAATTTACTAAAGCTGACGGCTACTACCGTCGGAGTTGGATTAATTACCAATCAATTAGGGCTAAATGCATTAGCAGCACCTGTAAAAGTTGCCACTAAAAGTCTCACGCCCGATCTAGCATTAGCTAAATTGTTAGCTGGAAATCAAAGATTTGCTGACCACAAAGTCAAACAACCCCATCAAGGTGTCTTTCGCTTACAAGAAGTTGCTCAAGGGCAACATCCCTTTGCGGCAATTTTGGGTTGTGCTGATTCGCGAGTCCCTGTGGAGATCTTATTCGATCGAGGATTGGGTGATTTATTCACTGTTAGAGTCGCAGGTAACATAGCCACTCCTGAAGAAATTGGTAGTCTAGAGTATGCCGCTCTCTTGGGCACCCAAGTTATCCTAGTTCTGGGACACGAACGCTGTGGGGCGGTTACTGCTGCCCTCGCTCATCAAACCGTTCCAGGTCAAATTGGCAGCATTTTAGATCAGATTCAACCCGCCATAACTGCAACCAAAGGTCAATCTGGAGATCCACTTAAAAACGCGATTATTGCTAATGTCAATAATCAAATTACTACCCTTAAATCTTCGCCTGTACTGGCAAAGCTAATTGAAGCTGACAAATTAAAAATCGTCGGCGGCTATTACGATCTTGATACTGGATTAGTTGCTCAAATCGGATGATCTTTTCACTTCGCTAAGATACTTGATTGGCTAACTGAACTGTCTTTTTGGATACTCAAAGCCACCGCTTCAGCTACCTTAATCCCATCCACCCCCGCTGACAAAATTCCCCCTGCATAACCAGCCCCTTCTCCCGCTGGATACAAGCCCTTGGTATTCAAACTCTGATAATCAGCCCCCCGCTTGATGCAAATTGGCGACGATGTGCGCGTTTCCACACCAGTTAGTACCGCATCGTGCATCGAGAACCCGTCGATTTGCTTGTCAAAAGCGGGGATGGCTTCGCGAATCGCCTCGATCGCATAATCTGGTAAACTCGAACTCAAATCGCACAGGTGAACTCCTGGCTTATATGACGGTTTGACGCTGCCTAGCTGGGTGGACGCTGTACCTGTCAAAAAGTCACCTACTAGCTGTCCTGGAGCCTCATAGGTACCGCCACCGAGTTTAAAAGCATTTTCCTCCAATCGGCGTTGAAATTCAATCCCCGCGATCGGACTACCAGGATAATCTTCCGGTGTAATGCTGACTACGATGCCACTATTAGCATTTTTACCGCTGCGCTCATATTGGCTCATCCCATTTGTCACGACTCGCCCGACTTCGGAGGTTGCCGCCACAACTTGCCCACCAGGGCACATGCAGAAGCTATACACCGATCGACCATTAGCACAATGATGGACTAGACTATAATCAGCCGCACCGAGCATCGGATGCCCGACTTGAGATCCCAGCCGACATTTATCGATTAGGGATTGAGGATGTTCGACCCGAAAGCCGATCGAGAATGGTTTGGGTTCGATGTATACTCCAGCATGATGGAGCATTTCAAAGGTATCGCGGGCACTATGTCCGACGGCGAGAACAACGTGGTTGCTGGGCAGATATTCACCATTGGCAAGAGTAACGCCGCAGACTTGGTTATTTTCAATATTAATTTTGTCTACCCGACTCTGAAAGCGAATTTCACCGCCTAAGGATTCGATCGTACTGCGGATATTTTCAACGATTTTCACCAGTCGGTAGGTGCCGATGTGGGGCTTGTTAATGTACAAGATTTCCGGCGCAGCACCCGCATTTACTAGTTCTGCTAATACTTTGCGCCCATGATGTTGGGCATCCTTGATTCGGCTATACAGCTTCCCATCTGAAAACGTCCCCGCGCCGCCTTCGCCAAATTGAGCATTCGATTCGGGATTGAATTTCGCCTTGCTCCAGAAACCAAAGGTATCGACAGATCGATCGTGTACCGCCTTACCCCGCTCTAAAATAATCGGGCGAAAGCCCATCTGCGCCAATAGTAACCCAGCAAACATCCCACATGGCCCACAACCAATTACGATCGGACGTTGTTCAATTTTAGTCGCTGCGTGAGCTACATAGCGATAACTCGTATCGGGAGTCGGGACAATGTGCGGATCTTTCTTAAATCTTTGCAGGAGCTGTTTCTCCCGCGTCGTTTCCACATCAATCACATACACAAACGAAACCGCCCCACGTTTGCGCGCATCATAGCTCCGCTTGAAGACAGTATGACGAATCAGATCCTTGGGTTCGATCGATAGCTTCTTGAGAATAGCAGACTGAATATCCGCTTCAGTGCGATCGAGTGAGAGTTTGACTTCAGAGAGGCGGAGCATGGACGATTATCCTAGACAGTTGGCGCAAAATCTACTCTTATTCTGA
>JANNBD010000061.1:0-5101 GCA_031385105.1 Chamaesiphon sp. OTE_78_metabat_374 | reverse complement strand
TGAGAGCGTTGAAGCGGCAGGAAGTGCCGTCTCTGGGATCATCAGTGCGGGGATTATCCCAGCAGGCATCGAGATGATGGACAACTTTAGTATCAACGCTGTTGAAGATGTCGTCGCCACTCAATGTTATCCCCGCGATGCGGCGGCGATCTTACTGGTAGAAATTGATGGCTCAGTACTGGAAGTTGAGACAAATCAAGCACTGGTAGCTGAAATTTGCCGTCAGAATGGAGCGCGAGATATTACCATTGCCACGGAACCAGAACAACGGTTAAGACTGTGGAAGGGGCGAAAAGCCGCCTTTGCTGCAATGGGAAAGATTAGTCCTGATTATTACGTCCAAGATGGAGTAATTCCACGGACTCAGTTATCTTATGTGCTCCAAGAAATCGAGAAGCTAGGTGAAAAGTATGGACATTTTGTTGCCAATGTTTTTCATGCTGGGGATGGCAATTTACATCCATTGATTCTGTACGATAACTCGAAGCCAGGTGCCCTAGAAAAGGTTGAGGCTTTGGGCGGAGAAATTCTCAAGCTCTGTGTGAAGGTCGGCGGTAGTATCTCTGGTGAGCATGGAATTGGGGCAGATAAACGCTGCTATATGTCGGAGATGTTTACTGAGACAGATTTAGAAACTATGCAATGGGTGCGGCAAGTATTCAATCCCAAAGAATTAGCTAATCCAGGCAAAATTATTCCGACACCGCGCACCTGTGGTGAGTCGGCTAAATCTGGTCATAAGTTTAGTGCAATTGAGCAATATTAGATTGTGATTGCTGATGACTACAAATTATCAACCTAGATTAACGCAAATCATTATTTATCCAATTAAGTCATTGGATGGAAAAGTAGTAGATAAAGCTCAAATCTCCGCAGGTGGTGCATTAGAATTCGATCGCAGGTGGGCAATAGTTGACGCTAGTGGTAAAGTTGTCAATGCTAAACGGACTGCTAAAATTCAGCAAATCCGCAGTCGGTTTGATTTTGTTGAATCAGAAAATAGATTCTTAGTTAGTCTCTCAATTACTGATAATCCTAGTTTTCAGGTATTTTGTTTGGCTACTGAACTAGACGGAATAGCTAGTTGGTTAAGTGAGTTTTTTGGTTTTCCCGTAAGCCTAATCGAAAATGCGATTGTGGGGTTTCCAGATGACTTAGATGCCTATGGACCAACAATCATCAGTACAGCCACTTTGTTAGAGATTTGTAAATGGTTTCCTAACCTCGATCTAGCCGAAGTTCGGCGGAGATTTAGAACTAATTTAGAACTGAATGATGTTCCTGCTTTTTGGGAGGATCGATTGTTTAGTAGCTCTAGCGAAGTTGTTAATTTTCACTTGGGTAACATTCAATTTCAGGGGATTAATCCCTGTCAACGCTGTATTGTGCCTACTCGTAATTCACTGACTGGAAATGTGACGGCAAAGTTTCAGCAGATGTTCAGTCAACGTCGCCAACAGACAGTTTCAGCAGGGACTAATCTGTCACGATTCAATCATTTTTATCGACTAGCTGTAAATACTCAAATCCCTGATGATGAGGCTGGTAAATTTTTGCACATCGGCGATTTAATATCTTTTCCATAAAGTAAAATAGGTGAACTTTACGCTACAAATTTTGCGATCTAAAAAGTGTCTAAGCTAGCCACTTTTTCGCAGCACGATTACTGCTTTTGATGTTAGCCTGTCAGTCACGCAGGCAGATAATTGACTACCCCAGATTGCTCCGGCACATTTTGGATCTAGCTGCGTCTAACCAGCTATGACTGGCTCGATTAAGATACTACTGTAATAAATTCACGATCGACGTTTGTAATTTCAGCAGTGATTACAAATAGTTAGCTTGAAACTTAGTTTATATTGGTGAGATGAACTTGTTTGCTGGACAGGATTCTGACCAGATAAAATCGCCAGCAATTGTCACTAAGGAAAGCTGATCAAAGTAACGCAAGGAAGCAAGCTTTATCACGATCGATAGTGAGAATTATTATTATGGGGATCGGATATTGCTATACTAACAAAGTTCTAACTTCAGATTTAATTCTTAAATTTTGACTGTTACTCTACTACTAGTCGTCACGTATTTATGAGCACAAAAATCTCTCTGAGTTTTTTAATTATTACTGGTGCATTTCTAAGTGCTCAGGCTACAACGGCGCATAATTCATCACCAATCGTTAAAATACCCGTAGCAAATAATACATTAAAAGCTCAAGCATCAGTAGTAAATGATCTTGCCGATTCCGATCTGGTCGCGACCCAAATCGTGCCGGACAGGGCGATTTCACCGACCGCTCAGACAAACGTATTCATGAGTGACGTGGCGACAATACCTGGATTTGGCCAGAAGATTAGTGCCGTTCCAGTCGAAATGCAACAAGAAGCATCAGTTGAGATCTTTGTGCCACTACCGCTAACTCAGATCATCAAAGGACGATCTGCGCCGCAACCACTTCCGGTAGTAAAAATTGCTCCAACAGCTCCTGCTACTCCGACGCAACCAGCCCAGCCAATTCCCGCCCCTAGTGGTGGAGTTCAGTCTCCCGTAGCTTCTATTTATCCGCTGACCAATCCAGCTCCAGTTACTTCACGGTTTGGGTGGCGAACACATCCCCTCACCGGAAATCGTCGCTTTCATTCTGGGCTAGATATCGGCGCACCCTCTGGATCTCCAGTTGTCGCTACTGCTGCTGGCACAGTTGTTTCGGCGGGCTGGAATGGTGGCTACGGCAAAGCGATTATTATTCAGCACAGTGACACTCAGCAGACTCTGTATGGGCATCTCTCGGAAATATCTGTTCAGGCAGGGCAGACGATCGCTCAAGGCACTGTGATTGGGCTAGTTGGCAGCACGGGCAACTCGACTGGCCCACACTTACATTTTGAAAGCCGGATGCCTAATCCTGCGGGTAAGTGGGTTGCAGTCGATCCTACTCAGGAAATCAAGTATGCTGTAGACATCTTGCGCCGATCAATGCCCTACGCTCGTAAGGATCTACCGCCAGGAATTTAATTAGTTGGGGTTTGGTAAAAAAACTTGAACTATTTGACTTCATAACTTTAGTTCAATCGTCATTTCAAATATAGGCATGACTTATAGCCTAAGTTTTGACCTTCATCCCTGATTTTATGGTATCTTACCACAGAGTCCCAAAATGTTAATTAATTCTATCAATCCAGAAACAATCCGATCCGAAAATTCATCTAGCTAGTATAGATGCCAGTAACCGACAACCAGCCGCTGGTTATTTCTCAAAGAGAAGAGGTTATTGCCTTGGCATTAGATCCCTGTTAAATGTAGACAGATATTTGGCTATTGCCGACGTTTCCACTGTTAAGGATGAGACATAGTGAGATTTCAATTTTTACTGCTGAGTGTTGTTAGTTTTTGTATGCTGTCTCTTCCAGCCCATGCTGGTCAATTGGCATCGTACAAATTTGATCCGAGCAGAAATCGCCTAGATTTTAAAACTGATGCGGGTGTTCAGCCCAAAGCAATGATGCTATTCAATCCAACTCGACTGGTAATTGACTTACCCGGCATCGGTTTCCCCAAGCCGACAATTACCCAAAAATTGACAGGTAACTACAGGTCGCTGCGAGTGGGTTTGTTTGATGGCACGACGACTAGACTGGTGCTAGAACTACAGCCTGGATATACGATGAATCCCAAACGAGTTCAATTTACGGGTGAAAATCCGATCGATTGGTATGTGACTATTCCAGTCCCTGAACGGGGATCGACGATCCCGACTCTTTCACCTCGACCAAACCTACCCAGGTAGTTCCCATCTTAGGAGTAAGCATTGTGAGATACAACTGGCTGTTACCCAGTGTTTTTAGTTTCGTGATGGTTTCACTGCCTGCGACAGCGGCAGAGATGCTGTCGTGGCAATTTAATGCAACCGAAAATCGGATTGATTTTAGTACTAGTGCCGCAGTGAAACCTGAAGCCCAAATGCTGGCTAACCCCAGTAGGTTGATCCTCGACCTGCCTGAGACGCGGCTGAATCAGCCTACATCTTCGCAATTGCTGAGTAATGGGATCAAGTCACTCCGAGTGGGTCAATTTGATGTAGATCGGACGCGGATGGTGTTGGAACTCGATCCACAATACTCGATCGATCCGCAGCAAGTATTAATCCAAGCTAGCACCAGTAAGCAATGGTCAGTGCAGCTACCTCCACCCCAACTGCTGCAATCTTTTCCCCGTGGTGCGCCAGTTGGCCCTGTAGCAGTTTTTAATGAAGATGGTCAAATCATCGTCGCCCAATCCCCGCGTCCAAAGATTGCGGCGAATACTAGCATTGGCACTGCGGTCAATTATATTGCCCTCGACCCTACTCGCACGGGCATCTTGGTGCAAGCCAACAGGCAGGATCGCACCCAGCTCAAATATACAACTGGTTGGGATATCGGGTCGGGCAGCTATCGGGTAACAATTCCCAATGCTAGACTAGCTCCTGGATATCAAGTTCCGATTGACTCTCGACGTTACCTGACAGTTAGTCCCCAAGGCAATGATATTTCGATCCTGGTTCGGCGGGCTGATGGAGTCAAAGTTGATATTGTGCGTCAGTATCTAGACAATCGGTGGGTTTATCTCCAGCCTGTGGGTGGGGCTGTGCGAATTGCGGTGAATCCACCGCCCGCTCAAGTCCCGATCAATGTTAACACCCCTAAACGCTATCCAGCTAATAAAGTAGATCCTGTCCCCACAACCAGACCACCCAGTAATGGTCGAGTTTTGGTGATGATCGACCCTGGACATGGTGGGAGAGACCCTGGGGCGATTAACGGTGATGGATTACGTGAAGTAGATGTAATTATGCCGATCGCCAAGCGAGTTAATGATATTCTGGCCAGACAGGGAATTGCGGTCAAAATGACTCGGACTGGTGATGAATATGTTGGATTGGATGAACGGGTGGCGATTTCTCGCGATGCAGGTGCCAGTTTATTTGTGAGTATTCATGCCAATTCGATCGATGGGCGACCTGATGTAAATGGATTAGAGTTATACCACTATAATTTGGGTCAATCCTTTGCTGAAACCGTTCACAATGCGACATTGGATCATGTAAATAAAAATGGTTTCTACC
>JANNBD010000039.1:0-13679 GCA_031385105.1 Chamaesiphon sp. OTE_78_metabat_374 | reverse complement strand
AAATGAGGCGTTTGGGGGACTAGTACTACCTGCTGGCGCAAACAATCGAGGGAAATATCAGACTGGCTGTATTTGCCGTAGCTAATATACCCCGACTGGAGCGGAAATAGTCCGGTAATTAGTTTCGCTAGAGAGCTCTTCCCACGGCCAGATTGACCGATTAGCGCAGTAACTTTGCCTGCGGGATTGTTGAGGCTAAAGTCTTTGAGCAAGGCAACTCGTCCCGCATGATGGAAGTTGAGTTTAATACAGCTAATATCTTTAGTCGCACTGATTCTGACTCTGGGCTTGGGATGGCTGGCATCTTCTTCAATTGGCGTATCTAGTACTTCACCCAGCCGTTCGACAATGATTTGAGCGGTAATAAATTCGTCTACCAATCCGACAATCGTGCTCAGAAAAGCAAATAAACTACCGCTCATCCCTGTAAAGGCAATCAGTTGCCCGATTCTCAAAGTTTTATCGATCACCAAGTAACTACCCATCCACAGTAATCCGATCGAGGTAATGCTACCTAGCAGTTGCGTAATGGTGCCAGTATAAATTTCGAGCTGGATTGCCCCCCATTCTAGATTTGCCAGCCGCCCAAAATTGCGCTGGTACTCAGACCAAGCTTGGGGTGTAGCTTGACTAGTTTTGAGCACAATCGCCCCGCGAAAAGTTTCCACTAAAAAGCCCTGATTTTCAGCACCTTCGGTAATCAGGCGGCGGGTTTTGTGCTGTAAGCTGGCGAAAAAGAGCAGATTAATGGCAATAATTACGACAAAAGCCGCGAGTGCGGCGAAGGTGAGCTGATAGCTGTAAAACAGCATCAAGCCTACTGAAACTAGCGTCGTAAAAAATTGACTGGGTAAACCCAAAACTACCTGGGAAACTAAACTGTGAATCTGCCGCACATCTGACAGCCGACTGACGACTTCCCCACTCCGATGAGCATCAAAATAGCTCAGGGGTAAACGCAGCAGCTTAAAGCCATAATCGAGATTCAATCCTAGTTTTAGCTTTTGACTGAAGTGAGCAACTAAATTTGATTGAATCAGCGTAATGATGCTCCTGAAAACGTTGAGGGAAATCACCGCAATTCCCACCGTCATCAGCAATTGCCTGTCGCTCCGTACCAACACATCATCGGTGAGCACCTGCATTAGAATCGGCAGCGTCAGAGCCAGTAGTCCTACTACAATGTTAATGGCGATCGCCTGCAAGATCGTCCCTTTGTACGGCAATACTCGCCTGAAGAACACCCCAAAACCGCCAACCTTGTCATCCGACTGCTCACTAAACCGAACGCTATCAGGTTCGAGCAGTAATAGAATCCCGTTTGGCCAGTTAGTAACTAGTTCCTGATGGGCGATCTGGCGGACTCCGCTGCCCGGATCGCCGATCGTGTATTTGTTGCCCCGCTGACCATAGAGCACCACCCAATGATTGCCCCGCCAATGAATGATTGCTGGTAACGGTGCCGCATCAAGATTGTCGATTAGTTCGGCTGTAGCTTGAACGGGACGCGCGTTAAATCCCAAGGCTTCAGCCCCCCTTCGCAATCCCAATAGGGTCGTGCCCCGCATCCCTGTACCCACCGCAGAGCGCACGCGACCGATCGCGAAAGTACGCCCGTGATGCTTGGCAATAGTTGCCAAGCAAGCGGCTCCACAGTCTTCTTCATTTTGTTGGCGGACAATTTGGGGTTTCATAAATGGCGTTGCAGCACTTAACCTTCTATCTACTATCTGTGACGCTTGCGTCCAAAATTGAAATTGAAAATGTTTATAACACCATTACCCTCATTGATTTGGAGGTTTTTAACAGTGTCGAAGTAAAAATTCTTCCAATCACGTGTAACCGATCCTCCATTGATGGTTTCAGCTTGAAAATCGGTGATTTCTGCCAATACAATTTTAGTCATTTTGTTTTGCCTGTATTTTTGTTGAACTGAAGCGACCAGTATCTAAAAAACTCGCACAATCAGGTTTTAAAGTAAACCGCCCTTTTCTACGAGCGGCTTACTTTAAAGCTGCTAGCTAGAAAAAGTAGTGATTAGAATAACCACGACGGTTGCGGTAGCTACGATATTGCAGCTTGCCGTGCTCGGAGATTAAACTAATCTGAGCACCATTGCTTTTGTTAATCTCTACAGCACCCAATCCACCAGAGATGGAGACTGACGAGAAGCCAGAACCACCATTAAGTTTTTCTGATTGATGATCATTTAGCGTAGCCGCTGCATGCCACCAAGTGACTGTCGTTTTATTAGTAGTCATTGCTTTGCTCCTGATCGTGTAAGTTTTTTTGATACTTAGATCTATCGCTCACTTAGTGATAGCGATTACGACCACGACCACGACCAAAGTTATTAGTCGATAGATTGATAGGTGCGGTGCTGACGATGACACCATCGCCTTCGTTGATTTGGATAAAACCGATAGAGCCATTGAAATTATATTTGCTCTTACCAGAACCACCGTTTAAAGTTTCTGCTTGAACTTCGGTGATTTCATCCCACATTTTTACGGTCATTGCGTTGTTAGTCATTGTTTTTTCCTAATTAATAATGTCTTAAAGAAGCCATGCACTAATAATATGAAATTTATCAACTGATGTATATTCGATTTGCGCCTTAGTCATAAGGATGACATTCGTTTTTGGCATAGTGCATTAATCAGAATTTGAAGTAACGATTTCAATTCTGGAAGACTTTGCTACCGAATAAATGTCGTAATCCGGCAAGTAATCCTGATGAGGCTGGCAGAGTAGAGCTAGTCTGCTTGGCAGTAACTAATCCGCCGCCAACCCGATCGGCAGTGGTATCATCAATCTGGTGCCAGAGTTGGGATTTTGCTCGATTCCCCAAAGGAGATAGCTCTCCGCCAACGAACTGACTCGTTGGCGGTAGCGGAGCGTTTGCCTTAGCAATAGCCTCCGCTTTGTGGAATCGCTTTAATGTTTCCGATGGTTTTTCACCAAATAGCTGGTGATATTCCTTAGCAAATTTACCACCTTGGGTAAATTGATACTGCATCATCACATCTACAATTTTGGTGTTGGTACTTGCCTGTGTTAATTGCTGCCGCACCTGATGCAGCCGCGCCAGTGTCACAAACCGCATCGGCGAACAGCCACAATGATAGGAGAAGGCTTTTTGGAGCAGGCGCGAACACACTCCGGTGGCAGTCGCAATATCGCCGAGTTTGATCTCTTCGTCGAGATGAGATTCAATAAATGTCCGCGCTTTATGGACGTGCCGTGCGAAAGCACCATCAGTTTGATAGAGGATCTCCTCAGAATAGTTGCTGGGTAAACCTTCAATCAGACAGGCTAAAAAAGCCTGCTCTAGCTTCTGCAATACTAGTGGAGCAAAATTTACTTGCTGATGAGTATTGGCTGTCTCAGCCGCAGTATGCTCTTGCTTGATGGCAGCTTGCCAGAGAAACTGGGCGAAATTTTTTAGGCTCAGTCCAAATTCACTACTAAGATCGATACTGGGTGAAAATTGGACTGGCTGCTTGGATGTTCGTTGGCGGAGCCTCTCTTTTGGAGAATCGATTAACTTACTCAAGGCTGAATCGATTGAGTCTCGATCGATTGAGATCCATAATACTTCTCCTTGTTCGCTAGAACTACTCGTCACTTTTTGAGCAAGATCGTTGACGGAGCCTGTCTGCAAGATAATCGTCGTAGCAATCTCTGGCGAGCAAATAAACTGCTGTTGTGACTGCTGTTGCTGCTTTTTCGCAGCATTTGGATCGTCAATCTTTTGGATTAGAGATCCCGCCAATACCAAACAAATTAGGTAGTGGGTAGGGGATGGGGTTTGTTCCAGCTCAAACGCTCCATGCCATCGCATCTTGACTAGATTAATATTGCCAGTGCTGACTCGATCGATCTCTGACAGGTAATCTGAGTCAAGAGCGTTGAGACACTGCCCCTGCCCCAGTTTGGATCTGATCTGATGATCGCCAATGACACTGGCAATTACCGATCGCATGTTAATCTGTTTGGATTCTGCCGCTGCACGCTGTTTATTCCGACGGAAAGCGGGAGTGTCCTCGATCTGAATAATCTGTCGATCTCGTTCTAGCAGTACTTCAGGACTATATTGTAAGTTACTATTCTTCTGTTGTTGCATAAAGAATTCTTGAAACTACAGCTTACAACTCCTTACCATCGTCTAATTCAACAGCAATATCAATCCGACAATATGCTGAAGTGCAATAACTACATCCTCCGTGTAAATACACATTTTTCAGAGTATCGAAAATTTAGATCTAGCTACAACCTATTCATTAACAGGGTTATTGAATAGCCTCGTCGATCTGTCGATGGGATATCTCTCAATTGACACGTATAAAATACAACAGTTGATCTTTGCAAGTTAGGTTGATGCTTTCTCAAAAAAACTGTGTTAACGGCTACTGTAGAATACTTTTCTCAAATATAATTAATTAGTTCCATTCGGAGATCGATCGATCTTCAGATTCACGGATCTGCTGTTGCAGCTTTTGCCAATCAACTGATGTACTTAACGTATCAATTAATAATCGACCATCGTGCAGATATAGTAGTCGATCGCTAAATTGTGCCGCTAATTCTAACTGATGATTAACCACAATTATGCCGATTTTTTGCGATCGACAGATAGTATTAATAGCAGTTAGAATTCGCTCTGCTGTACTATAGTCCAGGCTAGCAATCGGCTCATCGAGTAGCAGAAATTGCGGCTGAGTGACTACACCTCTAGCAATTGAAACTATTTGTTTTTGTCCAACTGACAACTGTAAATGATTGCGATCGAACCAATCAGTAGGAATCTCAAATTGGTCGGCCACCGTCAAGATTCGCTGCTTAATTTCTGTTGCAGCTAGTGATTGCAATTGCAGTGGATAAGCCAACGCTTCTCTCACGTTCATCCCCAATAGTTGCGGGGTCTGATTGACTAGCATCACCTGCTGTCTCAGAGTCATCGGTGGGATCGATCGATAATCTACTCCATCTAGCAAAATCTGACCACTTGTCGGCTCACTCAGACGATTTAGCAGCCGCAGCAGGGTACTTTTTCCCGCACCAGTAATTCCAGTCAAAGTAACGCACTCATCCGCTGCTAGACTAAAAGAAATATCAGTCAGCAATGGACGGGCGAAATTGGGCGGGGTGTAATCGATCGATTTAAGTTGAAGTAGCAATTGGGAATTGGTGGATGGTGAATGGTGGATGGTGGATGGTGAATACTAGCCCATCCCAGTCTTCGAGTCCCCCAGTCTCTCGATCTTCTTACTACTCCGCAACTTCCCCTTTAAATACTAACTCCGCAGGGCCAGTCATGTAGACGCGATTGTCAGCCAGTGACCAGTGAATTTGGAGGCAGCCACCAGGAAGTTCTACTGTGCAAGTGCGGTCGGATTTTCCGGTCAATACTGCCGCTACAACAGTGGCACAGGCACCTGTACCACATGCGAGGGTGATGCCAGCACCACGTTCCCACACTCGCATTCTCAGATAGTCGGGACGGATCACTTGGACGAATTCGGTATTCGTGCGCTGAGGGAAAGCGGGATGGTGTTCAAATTTGGGGCCAATTGTGGCTAGCTCGATCGCATTGGCATCATCTACAAAGGTCATACAATGGGGATTGCCCATGCTGACACAGGTAACACTCCAGTTTTTGCCATCGACTTCAAGTGATTGATTTACGACCTGCTCATCCACCATGCCCAGGCTAGTTGGGATTTCGGAAGCTGATAGTCGTGGTTCACCCATATCCACCTGCACGTCACCTTCGATCATTACTTCAGGGGTGATTATCCCTGCCAACGTATGGATCTGATAGGTAACTTCTGTATCGATTTTGCCTTCCAATTCAGCAATAAACTTTGCCATACAGCGAATGCCATTGCCGCACATCTCCGGCTCCGAACCATCGGAATTGAAAATCCGCATGGTGTAGTCAGCCCCTTGCTGTCCCGGCAATACAAAGATGATCCCATCTGCACCAATCCCAAAATGTCGATCGCACCAAATAATTGCCTCTTCTGGGTCGATAATTGGAGTATCACTGTGACGATTATCAATCAAAATGAAATCGTTACCCAAGCCTTGATATTTGCTAAATGCGATCTACATAAATTAGAAAATAGGGAATGATCTAGAACTGATAGCGAATCTTGGCGTTGAGATAATTATCACTGAAATTATCTTTGCCCACGATCGTCTCATATCCCAGATTAACAGATAAGTTGTTGGTAAACTCAGTTTGAACGCCAGTACTCAATCGGATAAAATCTCGATCGTTAGCACCGATCTTAGTCCGAATCGGAATTCCAGGCTGAGTCACGAGTTCTGTCACTACCTGCCGCCCATTTTGGGCGAATTCATGCTCGAAATTGGCAGCAAAATAGGGTGAGATCGTTCCAAAGCTGGCTTTGAATGGGTAAGAAATCTGACCACCGAGATTAAAAATCAGGGAGTCCAAATCTTGAGGATTGACTTTGAGATTTAAGATGTCCCCATTTTGTTCGGTATAACCACCGACATTGATTTTGCTGTAGCGGATCCCGGCGGTGGGGCCAAAGGACAGACCATTGGAGCCGAAATCATAGCCACCGCTGACGCGAACTGATAATTGATTGCCAGTGGGAGTAGCTGTAGCGGCGGTAAAACCAGGCACTCGAAGATTGCGCGCTACGGTGAAATTATTCCAGCCATAGTTGACCAGTGCATCAGTGTAGAATTTATCCTGAGTATAGTTGCCGTAGACCGAAATCGAGGTGCTATTTACAGCGACTTTGCCTCGGTTGTCATTCAACTGGTTGTTGGTATTAGCCGAACTCAAGGCTACACCAACAGCGACATTCTCGCTAATGGGATAATCTGCCCCGACAGTTAGACCTTTGGTATCAAGATTAAAGCCAGTATTGGTAATGGTCGCACTCCGATCTCCAAAGTTGGAGTCGCCACTGACAAATACGCTCAGTTGGCGGGCTACTGGTGGCGAACTAGTTCGCAGTGCGAGCAGTCGATGATGGATATCGCGGGTTTGTTGGTTGGCTACACCAAGTCCAGTTTCGGCTTGGGCGGCGATCGATCTCGGTGCTGTCAGCGTATCTAGCGCATAGGCTGAGACTAATCTGTGTGCGGCAGCAGTGGGGTGAATTGTGTCCCAAAATAGGAATGCGTCAGGATTAGGACAAACAGCTCCAGTGGTCGGATTTAGGCAAGGCTGAGTGACATTGGTAAAGCCAAATCGAGCGGGGTTCGTCACAACCGCTCTAAATAAACTCGCCATATCCGTTGGCACGATCGAAATATTCGGATTATTCTGGACTAAGGTTTTGATTGATGCCTGCAAGCCCAGATTATGCGCTGCGGTTAGCTGGGAGAGTCCCGCGCTCAGAACTGGATCTGCGGCACCTGTCGGAGTCCTACCCAAATCGGGGAGGTTGGGGACGATAAATTGCTGTCCACCTGCACCAATTAATCTCTGGACGGAAGTAGTCAGATTGCCCACCACTTGAGCTGGATTCAGGATCCCCCCCTGATAATCATTCGAGCCTGCCCAAATCACAAATAACCCATTGGGATTAGTTTGGGGTGAAGCTAGCAAAAAGCGATTAAGCTGATCCGTAACAGTAGGGCTGCCAGTGGTATTGGCACCGCTGGTAGACCCACCAACGGCGAAATTATTGACTGCTGCTGGCAATTTTAGCTCAGTCGAAAAGCCCTCGACCCAAACCGGGCCATTTGAGAAGCGACCATTAAAGTAGGGAGGGCTAGCCGGAATCGCGCCACCAGTTGCTTTGAATGCGTTGCCATTATCAGAGAGACTGTCACCGAAGATCGTGATCGTCTCAATATTTTGGGCCAGAACTGGTAGCGGTAATAAGCAGGACAATAACAGAGCAATCTTCAAGCCAAGAAGTCGTTTGAACATCATCATTGCCGATCCCTCTAAATGGATGCAATAATTATCTCTCTTAAATATCTATCCTTTGGATAGCATTAAGATAACTTAATTCTTTTGACCAAATTGCTGCTTGGCTAAGTCGTAGATCTCGGCACTAATCTCGTTTATGCCCTGCGCCTGGGCGAATTTTTCGATTTTTTTCCGAGCGGCTGGGCGCACAAAAAAGGGAATTTCTTTGAGCTTGGCTTCAGCTTCAGGTGTCCAAGACGGATTGTTACTCACGGCGATCTCTTCTGTCTAGAGTAGGTAATGGATTGCGGTTAGAACTAGGCGGAAGATATAGCTGTTTGGACTTGGAATCTAGCTTAGTTTCAGCTTGCTGGATACACCACCAGCGATAGCCAAGGGAAACACCAGACGTGAGCAAACCCAAGATCATCAGTGTTCCAACCTGATTTACGCCACCGATGACAGCATCAACTGCACCCACAACGATCAAAAAGCTAGAAATAGGTTCTTTACGGTACAGTCGTCTCAACACAGGTGGGAAGATCGCGTTCATTTAGGGGGATTGAAACTAGGATTGGTGAATTGAGACACAAGGCAATGGATCTGTCAAACTCATTTTACCGTTTCCGGCTGGGAAATCGATCGACTCCAACCGAAAAGTTAGCCAATAATCGTAAGTATCTTTACTAATTGTGCCCAAATTCAGCACGAAATGATCGCCTAATAGTTCGGTGTGTACCTTAATTGAAGTGAATACCCACTAGCGCAAACGGGCTTTGTCCGGTCAGAAATTCGATGATCACCAGGGCAGCAAAACCAATCATCGCCGCTCTACCATTAAACTGCTCTGCAAACTTATTAAAGCCAAATCTGGTCACAACTAGTTTGGGCTGGACGGTGGGTTGTTTTGCCATGATGAAAAGTCTTGAGATTTGTAAAGCTGTTCAATTTTCATTTTAGAGCTGTTTGGCTCGATCGGCTAGCCTCAATCTTCAACTCCAATCAGGATGTAGAAGATTTTCAGGATTTTCAGGATTGAGTTGCCTGTGCTATCTCAGTCCCACACTCCCAACTCCTAACTCCTACCTACTAACTCCCAACTCCTAACTCCCAACTCCTAATACTTTGGCAAAGTACGATCGACTCTATCGCTATAAGCATCAATCCCGCCAATAATATTACTGACTTGAGTAAAGCCTTGAGCTACCAGCCATTGACACATTTGAGCCGATCGAATGCCATGATGACACAGTACGAATGTCTCCAGATTTTTATCCAATTTTGTGTAGATTTCTAGCGACCACTCGGCATGTTCGCTCAAGGGCAAATGAATAAACTTTGGTAGAGCAGCAAGTTCCAATTCGCGTTGTTCGCGCACATCAACAAATTGATATTGTTGATTGGGATCGTCCAGTTTTGTGGCTAATTCAGTAACGGTGATTTCGGAAAAGCTCATCGGTGGGAAAGTCTAAGAGATCTGAACACCTAATTTTTCTGGTGGGTGGAGTTATTATACATGTAGCTGGGTGGTTGACTATCAGTACTTGCTGGCGATCGAGCTAAGATACATGAAAATGTACTACCCTCACCCAAAACACTCTCAACCCACAGATGTCCACCATGTTGCTCAATGATACTGCGACAAATTGCCAGCCCCAGCCCAGTTCCTTCACCACTGCGAGCATCAGATGCATCTACCTGTTGGAATCTTTCAAAGATAACGGCTAATTTATCTGGCGGGATGCCCCGTCCCTGATCGCGAACTTGAAATAGCATTTGACCCGCTTGCTTACTCGCCGTAAACCAAATAGTACTACCGCTGGGCGAAAACTTAATTGCATTACTAATCAGGTTGGTAAAAGTTTGAATCATTCGATCAAGATCCACCCAAACATTGCCACCTGAATTGCTGACACTGAGTTTGATTCCGGCACTATCAGCCAATGGTTCGATCGCATCAACTACTTTTGCCATTAGCTCAGATACCTCATACACCGCTTTGACCATTTGGACAGTGCCGCTTTCGATCCGCTCGATATCAAGGATATCATTGACTAGTCGCATCAACCTGTCTGTGCTGTCTACAGCGATCGTCAGTAGTCGTTTTTGCTTGTCTGGCTCTTGCTGGAGCAAGCCACTATCTAATAATTTTAGCGATCCATAAATCGATGTTAATGGCGTTCGCAATTCATGACTAACAACAGCAATAAACTCATCTTTCATTTTTTCAACTTGATGTCGATGAGTTACATCTAATGCTAATGAAAAAACTGATTCCATTTGACCTTGATCGTCTAATAGAACTGAATTATACCACTCACAATTAACAATTGTCCCATCCTGACAATAGTTACGATTGATCGTGACATTACTAGTTTCGCTACCAGTAATAAATCTACTCATCACTTGACTGATTCGTTCAGCATCTTCTTCGACCACAAATTTCCATTCATCTGGTCGTTTGCCCAATACATGTATTGATGACCAGCCAAAAATCTTTTCTGCTGTAGCTGACCATCTAGTTACCTGAAAATTTCGTCCCCATTCAATTGCTGCCAGCGGTGAATTTTCAAAGTGGAAATTCACTCGTTGCAGTGCGTCACGTAAGCTATCTTGGGTTTGTTGCAGATCGCGAGTGCGCTCAATTACGCGCTGCTCTAGTTCATTTTTAGCCTGTCTGAGAGCTATTTCTGTGCGTTCACGCTCGATCGCATATCGAATCGATCTCAGCAATAAATTACTGTCAACCTGTCCTTTGATCAGGTAATCTTGTGCCCCTTGCTGCATCGCTGAGATCGCCAGATTCTGGTCATCTAGACCCGTCAGCACGATAATCGGAATATGCTGAGATCGATCGCGCAAAGCCAGAAATGAGTCGATGCCCTGGCTATCTGGGAGGGATAGATCGAGGAGGATGATGTCGAAGATAGGGGGGACTGGGGGACTGGGGGGCAATTGTTCGATTGCGGCGGCTAGGGTCATTACTGGTGTAATCTGACATCGAGCGTTTTTTTCTTCACGCAAAATTTCCTGCAATAGCCGAACATCGCCAGGATTATCTTCAACGAGCAAAATGTTTAGAACAGTAATCATTTTGGGCTTTAGGGATTAGGCTTTAGGCTTTAGGGATTAGGCTTTAGGGATTAGGCTTTAGGAGTTGCGGTTTTACCCAGTCACCCAGTCGCCCAGTCTCCCAGTCCCCTCGTCCCCCCGTCCCCCAGTCCTAACCAGGTGGTAATTTAACGATCTTGAACCAAAAATCTTCGATCGATTGCACGATCTGGACAAACTCATTAAAGTCTACAGGTTTGGTGATGTAGCAATTGGCGTGAAGATTATATGCTTTGAGAATATCCTCTTCAGCTTCGGAAGTGGTGAGGACAACAATTGGGATTCTTTGAAATCTTGCATCAGCTTTAATCTCAATTAATACTTCTCGTCCATCCTTGCGGGGTAAATTCCAATCTAGCAAGATCAAATCGGGATGAATAGCGTGAAGATAGTCACCCTGCCGATGAAGAAAATTCATTGCTTCAACACCATCAGTTACCACACTTAAATTAACGTTGATTTCTCTATCTGCCAGGGCAATTCGGGTTAGATTGACATCACCAGGATTGTCCTCGACCAGTAAAATTTCAATCGTGCGGCGGTTTGTTGGCATGTTGAACAGAAATGCGATCTACTGCGGGGATTGTAAAGTAGAATGTTGACCCACAAGACGCTGATTGTACAGGCAAAGATTGTGTCAGCACTGATTCAGATGTTACAGGTTTGGATTCTACCCAGATTGTACCACCATGACGCTCGACGATCTTTTTGCAGATCGCCAGTCCAATCCCTGTACCTGGATAGCTGACTCGCGTGTGCAACCGTTGGAAGATCGCAAAAATGCGATCGAGATATTGCGATTCAATCCCGATCCCATTATCGGCAACCGCAAAGCACCAAGCCGTTGGTGGCGGGATTGTCTCGGTTGTCGAGGACAAGTCAAGATTGATCGTAAGCTGAGTTGATGTGGTCAGAGTGGAATCTTCAACTTCTAGCTTGACAGGCTGAACACTAATATGAATTTCAGGTGGTAATTTATGCCGAAATTTCAGCGCGTTGCCAATCAAATTTTGAAATACCTGAGTTAATTGAGTAGCATCACCCCAGACTAGCGGTAATGGATCGTGGGAAATGATCGCTCCACTGTCCCTAATTGCGACGTGAAGGTTGGAGATCGCATCGTGGAGTACGATCTCGCAGTTGACTGCTCCAAAGGGCTGTTTCCGGCTGCTGACGCGGGCATAGCTGAGTAATGCCTGAATCAGAGTCTGCATCCTCACGGCACCGTCGATCGCATAGTCAATAAATTCATCCGCATCCTGATCGAGTTTACCCTGATAGCGACGTTCTAGTAGTTGCAAATAACTGATCACCATCCGCAGTGGTTCTTGCAAGTCGTGGGAAGCAATATGGGCAAATTGTTCCAATTCAGCATTCGATCGAGTCAATTCTTGCCGCTGAAGTTGCTCTTGTTCGAGCAGTTGCGCTTGAGCAAGAGCAATTCCAATTTGAGTGGAAATTTGGGACATAGCTTCCACCTCTTTTGAGTGCCATTCTCGTGGCGATTGGCAGTGATGGACGATCAATAATCCCCACAATTGATCGCGCAGATGAATGGGGACAATCACACTAGCTCGAACTGCAAATTGTTGTAAAAATTCGACATAACAAGGCGCAAATCCGGCTTGAGTAATGTCGGCAACATTATAAACTCGACCCTGACTATATCGATCGTGATAGCTGCGACTAAAACAAGGATCGATGATCTTGCTACCCATCACCACTGGACAACCAGGTAGAACTTTTTCTTGGACTACTTTACCAGAGCCATCCCGTTCAAATCGAAAAACCAGTACTCGATCGACTTCTAGTAGTTTCTGAATTTCTTCTACGGCAGTTTGCAGAATTTCATCTAACTGCAAAGATTGCCGAATCTTTTGGGCTATTTCGGCAGATAGTTTAGCTTGTTTACGAGATTTTACCCGATCGCTAATATCAATCACTGTTGCCCATGAACCGACATAATCACCTTCAGGATTGTGAACTGCCACAACGGTAGCACTGACTGGTACAGTACCACCATCTTTGCGGATCATTTCAAACTCAACATCATGAATCCAGCCGCGTGTTTTGAGCACTGACAAATTCTTGTGCAGTGCTTCAATACTCACAGGTGCAATCAATTCGGCGATGTTTCTACCAATAACTTCGGCTTCTTCATAGCCCAACATTTGCAGTTCTGTCCGGTTGATTCTGATGATTTTACCGATCAGATCTAGAGAATGATAACCACATGGCGCACTGTGATATAGTTCTTCAAATTCAGTCACAGAACTTAGCAGCGTTGCTTCAGCCTGTTGTCTTTTGATCAGATCCCAGTTTACCAATCCGTATAGAGATATCAGTAATAATAAGCCTAATAAACTCGAAATTTCAGTAGCGAGTTTGGTATCCTCTAAGCTGCGATTTGATTCAGCTTGCAATCGATCGTGCTGGGCTAATTTCGATCTGTGACGCAGCCGCTCTTGGGGTGAATCAATCTTCATCGCGATCTCATGAATCTGATCGATCGATCGATTATTGGCCGCAATCTGCCGAATACTTCGATTGGCAACAACCGCATTCACAATCACCACAATCAAAGCAACCGCAAACCCGATCGATACTTTCGACGAGGTGATGTTTTTGATCGACACTCAACACTCCTGATTTCCCACAGCTT
>JANNBD010000007.1:0-15542 GCA_031385105.1 Chamaesiphon sp. OTE_78_metabat_374 | reverse complement strand
ATGCACGGCAATCTATGGGAATGGTGTCTGGATGAATGGTTTGAAAATTATCAGAATGCCCCCGCAGATGGTAGTGCTAGAGGCGATGTTGAAATCCTAGATGGACAGAAACAACGAGCCGTCAGGGGCGGATCGTGGTTCTCCCACGGGCAGCGGTGTCGTGCTGCCAGCCGAGCTAGCTTGTCTGAATCTTTTCGCCACGATCAATATGGATTTAGGGTTGTTTGTACGGGATAGTGAATGGTGGATGGTGAATGGTGAATAGTGGATAGTGAATAGTGGATAGTGAATTTAGTCTTCCATGCCCCCAGTCCCCCAGTTCCCCGCGCACCTTTCTACTGCTGAAATAAATCCTCCAAAGTAGCCGCTACCACCTGATGGGCTGGATCTTGGCGCAGTTCGAGCAATGCTTCTTGAGCATGGGGTTCGTCAAATTTTTGGAGAGCGTGGGCTACTCTGGCGCGTAATCTGGAAGATTCCGACTGGATCAGGGTCAGTAGTAGGGTGAGAACGGCGGTATGATGGTTGGAATTGGCTAAAGTGCTCAGAGTATCGATCGCGGCTTCTTTGATGGTCAGCTCGTCTCCTGCCAGCCCCTCTGTGCAGACTTCAATCAGTTGTTCAGGGCAGTCGAGTTCTTCCAGAGCTGCTAGGATACTTCGGCGTACCAACCAATGATCGTCTTGGCAAAATGTTGAAACTAGATGGGAAATCGATACTTTACCAAACAAGGAGAGCGAATTTGCTGCTTCCGCCCGAACATTGGGGGTGTCATCAAATTTTGTCATTTCCAGCAGTGCGGCAAACGATGCTGCTGTCTGCTGATGTCCTAGTTCCCTCGCGACAAAAGATCGTACCAAAAATTCCGTGTCTTTAAGTGACGCAATCAAGATCGGGACGGCGGTTTCGGGATCGAAAGCTCTCAGCGCAGAGATAGCTTTTAGGCGATATTGAAAGTCAGAATTACTCAATCCATCATTAATTTCTGGTAATTCCATAGCAGCTTAATATGAAGATCTTTTTTCTACTCTAAACAAAAGCGGTACCACTTAGTACCGCAATCTGGGAAAATTTAATCAGGATTTAGAGGATTTTGCGGATGCGCGTTCCTCGGGTTCCCCGAGGGTTTAGCGCACCAAGCAGGATTTTCAGGATTGGGTTGCTTGTGATAGCTCAGTCCCGCGCCTCCGCGCTCCTATCCTCCCGCTTCCAACTCTCAACTCCCAACTCCCAACTCCCAATTCCTCACTAACATGTCTGACTCTGATACTGATACTGAAATAGTTACCACCGCTGAACTCGAAGAAATTATTGTTGAACTTCAGAAATATCGCGATCGATTGGTACATGACACTACAGAAGCGATTCACAAGGCTAAACTGCCCAAATCGAAGGCAATGGCGCAAATGGAACCCGAACTTGCTAAGATCGATGCGATGATGCAGGAGCTGCACGATCGCCATGCTGCAATGCTTGCTAATAATTAGATCATCCCATGAAATTCCAAGATCCTCCAGTTTTGCTCGATCATGCTGGCACCGACGCGCTGATCCAGTCGATTACCGAGCAAATCAGTTTACATACTTTTGATGTTAACGATACTTTGCTGCTCAAACAGATGATTGAGTGTCTGGGTGATTCGCGCGGTTTGATGCGGTTGCGATTTGCTCAAACATTGGGCAGCATTGGGGAAACTGCGACTCCACTTCTCGTAGACGCACTCTTGCATCACCTCAATCCCGTTGTCCGTCGTGCTGCGGGGAAGACTCTGGCATTGATTTGCGATCCTGACACTGTGCCGAGCTTGCTGTACGCCTTACTCAACGATGAAGATACCGTCGTCAAAGGTTCGGCTGTTGGGGCATTAGCAAAAATGGGTGAAGCTTCGGTTCCCGCTTTATTGAGTATTCTTGCAGATCCAGTTCACCCTCAAAGTACTAAGGGTCACGCGGCTTGGGCATTGGGTTTCATCGGGGCTGAGGCTGCTCCTTTTCTGGAGGAGGCAATCAAATCTGATTCGATCGATGTTCGGTGTGCTACTGTAGGTGCGATCGCCCATTTAGCTCAAGAACAGGGCGATCCTCGCGCCGCCCAACTGCTAGTCTCCACTCTAAGCGATGTCGATCCAAATGTGCGATCGGAAGCAGCCTCGGCAATTGGTAAAATGGCATATCTACCAGCATTGCCCAATCTAATTCTGGCATTACGCGACCCCGACGGCGAAGTTCGCCGTACAGCCGCAGTATCATTAGGCAAATTAGGCGATCGATCAGCCATTCCATCCCTAGAAATCCTGCTCACCGACGAACTAGAACCAGTGCGGGTTTTGGCTAAACTGGCGATTTCCAAAATTCAAAACAACTCAGAAGAAGTTAGGGAATAGTGGTTTAGTGGTTTAGTGGATGGTGAATAGTGAATAAATTTTAACTATCTCCCAGTCCCCCAGTCCCCCAGTCCCAACAAAAGTATTGACAAAAATTGATAGATCGACTATTATCTGAGGAGTGTGAGGAGCAAATCATAAAGAAGACCGAGACGAAACACGGCCAGTCGTCGGTCTTCTTTTTGATTTTATGCCCCGCAATTGCCAGTGAGTCTAGGCAAGAATAAATCTTTCGATCGCTACAGCTACCCCATCAGCATCAACATCCGGCGCGACCCAGTTAGCGAGTGACTGGACATCAGCAGGTGCATTTCCCATCGCCACGCCGATACCTGCGTAGGCAATCATTTCAACATCGTTGTAATTATCACCGATCGCTAGAATATTTTCAGGCTTGATGTCTAGTAGTTCTGTGGCGATATAGTCGATGGCGGTAGCTTTATTGACCCCAGATTGGGTAGTTTCGAGGAAGATCGGGACGGAAGTAGTAATGTGTAGTTCTGATGGCTGGTAGCGTTGCAGCAGCTCTAACCGTAGCTTGTCGATTAGCTCGACATCTTCAGACATTGCCAGTAGTTTCGTTGGTCGATCTGTCAACACTGTTCGCAGATCTGCCACTGCCGAAACGCCAATTCCACTGCGTCCTACATATAGTTCTGTATCCGCATTGATCTCACGGACATATAGACAATCATCCCGATAGACATGAATTGATAGCTTGTCCAGCAGATGGGATTGCTCAAAATAATCGATTAGTTCGCGGGCGATTTCGACAGGTACTGGTGAATGTCGATGGGTGATTCCGGTAGCTGGATCCTGGATCCAGGCACCCTGGTACGCCATGATGGGCAGATCTGCACCGATATCTTGATGGAACCGCAGTGCCGACTTGTACATCCGCCCAGTTGCGATGCCCACGCGGACACCTTGGGCTTGAGCAGCGGCAATTGCCTGTTTGACTCTAGTACTGACCTGATTAGACTTTCCGGCGATCGTACCATCAATATCGACGATCAGGAGCTTTATTTCGGCGGTGCTAGTTGATGACATAGTTGGACTAGTGTGGTGAAGCTAGGTACCAGCCTATCATACTGCCTCTAGTTGAACTAGCACAGCCGGATTCTCCGTCCATAGCTGTGTTTCACTTTTGATTAGGTATCACCTAAAATAGAGATCGATACGGTTGCATGTATGACAACTCAACTCAAGATTAACCGAACACAACCAGTAGAAATCAGATGGGAACCCCTTCCTACTGGATTTAGGCTACAGGATGAACCTGTGGAAAATACTGGACAACCATTAATCGCCAGCGCGTTGAGAGAAAGTCTTGAAATCGCCCAACGCATTCACCCCCAGATGTTGATTGCGACTAATTTTGCCCTGTGTGCGACGGTGAATGGAGAATTGGTGATCAAACCACCCGATTGGTTGTACGTTCCCAGCGTCAAAGAGCAATTGTCCTCTCGCAATAGCTACACGCCCAACCTGGAGGGAGACTTACCCCTGCTCGTGATGGAGTTCCTCTCGGAAACCGAAGGCGGGGAATACTCAATCAAACCCACTTATCCACCTGGTAAATGGTTTTTTTACGAACAAATATTGCAGGTACCGATCTATGTCATTTTCGAGCCAAAAGCTGGATTATTAGAACTGTACCGTCTCCAAAACGGCAAATACGAGCTAGAACAACCAGATGAAAATGGTCGTCATTGGCTACCAGAAATTGACCTTTATCTGGGGACTTGGACAGGCACAAAAACAGATCGTAGTGGCTATTGGCTGCGCTGGTGGAAACAGTCTTCAGCGATCTTACCTTGGGCTATAGAACAGATTGATGCCGAACGTCAACGTGCTGAACAAGAATCCCAACGTGCCGAACAAGAATCCCAACGCGCTGATCGAGAACGCGATCAAAAAGAAAAATTAATCGTCTATCTTCGCGCTCAAGGTATCGATCCAAATGATATTACTTGAGTTCGATCTTCCCGCTCATCGCTTCAACTTCTGGCAGAATTACCCTCAAAGCTTTGCTGCGGCGAAGAGTCAATTTTCCAAATGATCTTCGCTCAACGTGGAAATTCGATCGACAATCTGGACCAATTTTTGACCACTCTGATGAATAATGCCTAAATAATCTTTCTGTTTGTGACAGAGGGGGCCATAGATTTCCTGCTGTAACACACTTGCCATGCCCAGAATCGAGGTTAGTGGGATGCGGAGTTCTTGAGCGAGATCGGCTAGGACTTCACCTGGAATCGATCGATGCTCACTGGTGGCTAGATCGTGCTGCAAAGCCTCTAAATCCACTGATGGATCTTTGGCATCGATAGGAGCGATTGCTGGCGCAGACAGCAAGCTGTTCGAGTGGTGATCCTCGCTATATTTAGCCGCAGTGAGCGGATCGTCGAAGCCTTGAACTGCACCATAGTAGAGCAGATCGATCGATCGATCCAATTGAGCCTGACTCAACAATTTTCGCTCAAACTCGCTAGCAACCAAACGACTGATCACCTGAAGCGTTTCAATATCTCGATTGTTAAATTGGCGGGACTTAAAGTCCAGGATCGCCATCGTACCCAACCGATCTTTGGCAGCAGTCACAATTGGGAAGCCCAAGTAGGCTTGAATTCCATGTACCGTCACTAGTGGCAAATGACACAGTTCTGGATGTTGCTGACAGTCTGCGACACTAAATCTACTCTCACTGCTCATTACTTGAGCGAAACAATACTCTAGCCCAGCTAATTCTAGACACAAATCTGGATTTTCAGGCAAATAGCCCAGCTTGGCTAATCCTGAAATTGAACTAACTTGACAGCCCGATCTACCTGCAACCATCAAAATAGCTACAGGTGATTTCGTCAGCCGAGTAGCCATTGCCGTAGCTTCAGCAAAGATTGGCGTGACTTGTAATCGATCGATGCTCAATTCAGTAGTGGTCGTCGGATGTTGTAGTGATGACGACGTAATTACTTGAGGACCTAAACTAGCATCTAAATCTTTGTCTGAAATGAGCATGAGACATTTGCCCGTGACGGGATATATAAACTTCTAACGATCTAAACTGGAACGAGATGCATAAGTCTAAAATTCCCACAAAGTTAGGCGAGATTGACATTGAGGAGAAAGTTGGGCGTGGGAGACTGGGGGACTGGGCGACTGGGGGACTATCCACCATTCACCATCCACCAATTTAAACCGCTAACTGACTCAAGAATTGCAGGGATCGAACCAGATAGGTTGCACATGTATATGGAGAACTTTGATAAAAAGCACTCCAGGCAAATGACTTGTATCGATCGTAATTAGCTGGATCGAATGCACTAGCATCGAGGTTGCTGGTGTCAGTATTTTGGAGATTGAGGTCTAGCCAAGACAGTCGGACGGCATGTCCAATTAGGACATCGAGGACGATATATTCCTCGACGTTAAGATCTGGATTGCGCTCGGATAGATCGGCTAGTGCTTTTAATGCTTCAATGTTTAGCTGTCGATACTCTGGCGCAACAATTTTATTGAGTAAATGCTCAATTCGTAGAGCAAAATTTTTCTCGCCTGCGGTCATCTCAGACAAGATTATTTCGCTATCTAAGCGATTGCGTTTTTCTAATTTATCGCCGATGGTTAATCCTTTGCAGTGTTCGAGTAGTCTCCACACACTGGGATAAAAATCTCGATCGACTCGATTGATCGCACCATCTTTACGGCGTTGATATCGCCAGTCAATTGAAGGCGTATCAATCCGCTCGGTTGATTGATTGACAATCCATTTAATTTGTTGTTGCGATTGATTTAGGTGCAATGATTCTTGTTGGAAGACAGTATCACCTAAACCTTGATAATCAGTTAATACTTGATGAAGTCTGTTCTGAATTTCAAACGGGCTAAGTCCCATCAATTTTTCGTAGGCTTCATCTTGAGTGATTTTTAGTTCCATCACTAGTTCACTGGTTAACAATACAATCAGATAACCAACTCTCAATGTCAATAGTCCTTTAACTAAAGCTGGTTGGGATTTGATTAATAAGCCTAGATAAATAATAATCTCTTGGGTCAATACTCGATCTCGAATGTCTTCGCGACAGAATTTGTCGATCTTTTCCGTAATCTCAGTATGGGACATCGGCGCGTCAATTAACGCTGCTTCGCTATAGGCCATGCCGACTGTAAGCTGTTTGCCACCAATCAAAATATCAGTGACAGCATCAGATAGACTAATATCAACTTTGTCTAATAATCCCGCTGCATAACGCACAATTGCCCAATCCGGTCGATCGCCAAAATTACCAGCTTTGAAGTAAACTTCATCGAGTAAGTCAGATACAGTTACTTTAATCCCTGCACCGCCAAATCCAGTATTGAAGTCTAAGCTTTCTAATTTAGTTAAAGTGTGGAGCAGCTCAATTTGTTGGTAGAGATTATCCGATCCTCGTAGCTCTGTGAGCAGTCGTTTGATATTAGTTTCGGCTTCTAACAGGAACTCTTGAGTATTGGTGAGGGGTTGATTGCGATCGGCAGCATAAGTAAGGTAATAATGCTGAGGGACTACTGTACTGATGATGGTTCGATCGAATTCAAATTTATGTAAATAATCAATCCGCTCAACACCTGCTGTAAGCTGCAATTGATTGAGATATCCCAATCGAATTGGCACTCCATTACATCGACCTTGCTTAAATTCATGAATCAGGGCGAGTAATGGTGATGAATATTGCTTGTTCTTGAATTCATCTTGTCCTTCCTGCAACAACGATCTAGTTAATAGCAATGTCATTGTTGGTCGCCCTAATTGCGTCCACTGTTCACTAATATAGGCAATTTCAGCCTTGATTTGTGATACTAGAAAATGGTAGTCAAGGGTGAGATAAAACTGCTGTTGATCTAAGAATGCAGGTAAAAATACGATCGTCTCGCCGCGAATATTAAAGATCCGGCAAGTCGTTAAACTTCGCAATCTTCGCACTGGACGACCAGTTAAGCCTAGTTTATCATTCCGACCAATTTGAGCGTAAGCTGCGGCTAATTCTGTCGATTGTCGGACTTGAATCGGATCGATCTGAGCCGAGATTTGGGTGGCAATGCCATAGTCAGCTAGTTGCAATTGCAACTCCTCATTCTCGGCGATGAGGGCAATTTGCACAGTCCGCCGCCGCTTATTCCCAATTCGTAAATGTCGCCCTAGTGGATCTAGATCTCCAGGGGCGAGAAACTTATCGAATAATAACTCGCCCAGAAAATATAAACTTTGCGCCCAGACTAAGGGCAGATTTTCGTTGGGGACACGGACTTGAGAATGTGGTTTCGATCGCTCGGCCGCAATTTTGTCTCTGGGGACAATGTACAATTCTGGTAATAATTGGGTACCATCCACATCTACCGCTATCGCTGCTAACAAGCTGCGATACTTCTCAATCCCTACCGGATCACCACTAAATAAAGCATCCAAATATAAATAAGTGAAAAATAATGGCCACTCACACTCAATCCCTTCAAACTTGAGCAACTCCTCCGGCTCATAATGCAGCCGCGTACTATCTTCTAGTACCGTTTGATGTCCATCCCGCAAAAATCGTTTGCACCCATATTTCCCTTCTAACTTATCGACAATTTTCGTCCGCGTCCGTTCCACCAGCAGCGGATCTGTAACTGCAAAAGCTGGAAATCCAATCACACTCAATAATGCGGCATCCGTCTCCTTGGAACTCGACTCCCGTGGCAATAGTGAAGCCAACGTCAACCGCGCACGAGCAATCTCATCCGGTAGGACATGAATCACCGATGCCTGGGAACCCCTTGCGCCAAATAAGTCTAACCCATTAATCGCCTCTAGTGCGGCTTTGGCCATGCCGATCGAACTAGCATTCAATTCAACACTACCATGATTGATCTTATCCCCCCGTTCCCACAGTCCAAAATCGGGAGTCCGATAAGTTCGACCAATATAATAGACCAAATTCTGAACAAAATTCACCTCGTCTAGTGTGTAAATCGCTGGCAGTCCTGATGCTGTCATCTGCGCTAAAATCAGGACGAACAGAGAAGTTGCATCCAATTGCAAATGTCCCCACTCATCATCCCCCACCACCACATCGCCAGTCTGGGTATTGTACTTAGCGTGCAGTGCGTCCAACGGTGATTGCGTCTGTTTAAACTGCTCCACCTTTGCTGATTGGCGCAACATACAAAACAACAGCCCCCGCATCAGCTTGATCACACTTTGCTCTAGCTCAAATAGTCGCCCAGGTGGTGCATCCACCTTGCGATATGCCAAGGCTAATCCCCACACAGCCAGAATCGTGTACACATTGTCCCGCACCCAGGCATCGGTATAGTCACCGTGCGCCGTAATCGCCGTACTTGCCGGAAACAATCCCGTAATCGGATTTTGACGATCGAGGATAATCGACTGGATTTGGTGGTAGTATCGATCGAGCTGCTGAGAACGGTTCATGTGCTGTGAGTGATAAATGGCGACTGGGCACAGATCTAACCCAGCTCACGCCGTCAGAACAGATACCTAATCACTAGAGAGTTTACGAACATTACCAATTACTTGCCATTTTTAGATTTATTCGTTACATTAGTTTATATAGGCAGTAACAAATCTTTACTCTACTGGAGTTATTAACATGCAAGCTAAGAAAGAAGAAGGAAGTTTTGGTTTCACACCTTCAGCAGAAAACCTCAATGGCCGTGCAGCAATGATCGGTTTTGTTGCAGCATTGATCACTGAACTGGTAACTGGACAAGGCGTATTGCATTTCCTCGGATTGGTGTAATCAAGCTTCGCGAATACAGCAAGTACATCTGTTGCGTTCAGAGGTTGCTAGTTACATTTAATCTATATAAATACTCACAACAATTTACTCTACCGGAGTCATCAACATGCAAGCTAAGAAAGAAGAAGGAAAGTTTGGTTTTAACGCATCAGCAGAAAACCTCAACGGACGGATGGCGATGATCGGCTTTGTAGCTGCTCTCATCACTGAACTAGTAACTGGACAAGGCGTATTGCACTTCCTCGGACTAGTCTAGATTGGAGGTCGCGAATATTTGGTAACAGTAATCACTTTTACATCTATTCGTTCCATTTAATTGATACGGGCATTTATAAATACTCACATTATTTGGAGTCAGAATTATGCAGGCTAAGAAAGAAGAAGGAAGATTTGGTTTCAATGCATCAGCCGAAAATTTGAACGGAAGACTGGCAATGCTTGGTTTTGTAGCCGCTGTTGTCACTGAATTAGTTACTGGACAAGGGGTAGTGCACTTTCTTGGTTTGATGTAACTTCTGCTCCAACCTCAATCAATCAATCTAAACTGTAGCTGGGTATCCCCCAGCTTTTTGGTGAGGTTTGCCGTAAATTTACGACCTTTCTAATGACGAATTAAATATCCAGTGTAGTGGGTGGATGGTGGATAGTGAATGGTGAATAGTGAATTTCTCAGATGGGCGGGGAATACCTCCTGATATTTGGGAGAAATATAGTTAAGATCGTGATCAGTGACTCTTGACGCGCCGATTTGAGAACAGCTATGCAGCCTAAAGCCGGACTAACTATCGTCACCGACGAATACAACGACAACTTACTCGATCGACTATTCATTTGGCTATTTTCCCACAAGATGTCCCAAGCCTTGGGCACAGGCACTAAATTAAGCGGCTACAGTGGTGTCGTCGATCTCTCAAGACAAATTATGCAGGGGCGGAATGCCCAGCAACAGCAGATCATTGTCGCGCAGATATTGCAATCTTTTATACCTGTCCCAGTAGTGTGGGCAATTCGGACATTTTTTAGCCCCACGCGGCTAGTTTGTGTGCTGAATGCCTGGTTTGCCGCGCGGCTGTTCGGCTGGCTGGTGGGGCCTTGCGAGGTCGCTGAAGCTGAGATAGACTTGCCTGATGGGACAGTTCGATCTTGGCCATCGGCAGTCCAGATCAAAAAATGCCGTTATCTTGCCGACAGTGGTTGTGTAGGCATGTGTGTGAATATGTGCAAAGTGCCGACCCAAGCGTTTTTTACCGAAAAGTTTGGGATTCCCCTGACGATGACACCCAATTTTGAAGATCTCAGTTGTAAAATGACCTTTGGTCAAATTCCACCGCCCCCAGAACTTGATGATGCTCATCAGCAGCCATGCTTGGAGCAACAAGGAGCGGGACGTTTAGCAGTTTGTCCTAAGCTAAGATAGCGACCGACTATTCTAGTCAGGTGCGTTAAACTTAATAATGTCACCAATATTTTGTCAAACGTATGGCGATAGTCCTCAAACCCGAACAAGAACAATTTATTCAATCCCAAATTGATGCAGGGTCATTTAGCAATCCTGAACAAGTAATAGACACAGCCTTTCGTCTGCTTGAACAGCAGAGTGCTGAATATCTTCAGTGGGCTAATGAAGTTCGGGAAAAAGTCATAATTGCCAGAGATGAAGTTGATAGAGGCGAAGTACTTGACGGCGAAACAGTTGTCAACGACATCCTTGAACGGTTTCGCCAAGCAAGAGCAGCTAAATCCGAATGAATCGTCGTTACAGTATTGCCGCATCCGCCAGCCAAGATCTCGATCAAATTTCTGAGTATTATACGAGTCGCAGTATCGAAGCGGGAGAACGCCTGTTCAAAGAATTTAATCGCAAGTGCCAGAACCTAGTCCAATTTCCAAATATGGGGCGTAGTTACAGTCACATCATGCCGATGCTGCGCGGACTGCCGCTTGATGGCTACATTATTTTTTATCAAGCTACAGAAGAAGCCGTAACTATTCTCCATGTGGTTAGTGGTAGTCAAGACATTGAAACGTTGCTACGGCAAGATCCTTAACTAGACGCTTTTATGCTCCTTCCAACGGAGCCATCGTCAACCCTGCTCGTTGGAGCTGCTGATGATACAGCTCCGCTTGCTCTTGTGGGCCAGCCCAGACAATCGCCTGACCCTCAAAGTGGATCTGATTGGTCAGTTCCCACGCCCGTTCTTCACTCATTCCAGGCAAGTAAGTCATCAACGTTGTGCTGACATGCTCAAAAGTATTGAAGTCATCATTCAATACAATCACCTTAAAATTTGGATAAGGCTTGGGGGGTGAGAGCACTGCTTGACTAGATCGATCCGTCGTAAACACCATAGAAATTTATTTCCAATCTTGCCAATTATTATTCAGAATCGAAGTATTCGGGAAGGAAGTCGGGTTGTTGTTGGCTTCTAGCCGCTTGCGTAGCTCGACGATCGCCGGAGATGGGTTCGGGAGCGATTCGACGATTTGAGCGGGTGTCACGCCCCGTTCGAGGGCAAATGCGGCGGTAGTACCAGCAGCGGCACCAGCAGACCACTCAAACGAGTGGATCCGGTAGGCGGCAGCGGCGACATGACTGGTAGCAATACTTTTACCAGCAACTAACATGTTATCAATTTTTTGGGGAATCATGGCGCGGAGCGGAATTTGGAAGGGGTAGGCTTGGCCTTCGCCATTGCGCGAACCCGCTCGTTCGCTATTGTTGGGGGATTCGTGGGGACTATTTTGCATACAGGGGTGAAAATCGATCGCGTAGTGCCCAATCCCAACTGTATCAGTATAGATGGTCGATCGATTGCGAGTCGGTACCTTGGCATCTCCAGTCAAGACATTTAAGGCTTTATCGCCTGCTAAATCTGCCCGTAACTGACGTTGTTGAGCTGGGCTGAGATTTGCTAACTTTTTGGAATCGAGCAGGTTGTTGCGGCTCATATCCACCTCTGACACCATAAATCCATCTTTGTACCCATAGCTAGGTCTACCGATAATTCTTCGCCCTTCGCGAATGTATGGATATTTCGATAAACCGTGGGCTGTCCCCATTGGTGAGTTCAAGCCAGCTAGGTAGCGTTGATTCAGATTGGGTGTTTTCACCCAATGGTTGGGCGATTTGGGGTCAGGATTGGCGCGGGAATCAGTTTCGCCAGCAACTAACCAATAATAGAATCCTTGGGAGTTTTCTTCACCTTTGCGGAGAGTATCAGTGCGGAGTCCACCCATCCAACCGTCTGGTTCTAGTTGTTTGCCCAGTTGGAGCTGGGATCGATCGAGAATTAAGTTATCTTGGGCACTACCAGGGCGATAATCATTGCCCCATGTCCAGTTTTGCATCGAGATATCGCCAGGGGTGGGAGCCGCATAGTTAATCCCACCGAATTTGGCTGGCTTACCTTCGCCTGGACTCCAGATCCGCCGATAGCTGTAAACTACGCCAAAATCAGCCAGTCGTTTGAGTTCATAGCTGTAGTAGGGCGCGTACTGTGAGTAAAAAGCTGGTGGCACCTGAGATTGAGGAGTTGCAGTGGTTTCCATTGCAAAGGGATAGGTAAATCCCTGAGTGCAGTAAGGATCGCCTGTTGTACTCGCCGATGAAGGTTCTTCAGCCGTGCGCGGATCGAGTCCGAGTCGATAGGGGACATCAGTTAATCCAACCAATTCTCCTGTTTCAGTTGCATCAACTACATACCAATTTGCAGGCGTAGATGCTTGCTGTTTGGGTGTGCGATAGGGTGGGATAAAGATAATTTTCTGCTTCTGAAACTTGGGAGAATCGCCATAACTATAGGCATCCTCGATCGTTTGCGATAGAGTTTCAGTATTTACAGGTGCAGCTCCAGGCTGAGGCGTGTGTTGAATTGCCACCACGCCGTTAATTTGCTGCCCATCGCCGCGTTTGCCAACGATCAGATTTTTGACGACAGTATTGGGGTACCAGTGTAATTTTCCTTTCCCTTTGCGCTCTGCTGATTGCAACATCCCATACAAGATATTGTTGGCATCTTTAGGCAAGAAACAAGCTTCACTCACCCAGCAATCACCAGGATTGAGTTTGCCATAATAATCCTGAATCTTTTGCCGAAATTCTAGATAGCCCCGTGGAAAATATTTTTTAGCCCGTTGAGTGGGGCGTTCATCCAGAGCCGACACACCTTGGGCGGTAATTTGTCCACCTACCCAGTCAGTAATTTCTGTCATACAAACTGTTTTGCCAGCGAGTAAGCCCTCATAGGCACTAGCCGTACCACTCAAGCCACCACCTGCAATCATTAAATCACAGCCGATAATTCGATCGACAGGTTTCGCATCGTTAGCAGCGAGAGTAACTGGTAAATAACCTAATTGTGAAACTAAGCCCAAACACAGAGCTGCTAATGGTTTGTTAATCATTGTCGAAATCTTACAAAGGATAAATGCGGGGTTTGAACTTAGTCTAATACAACCTGGCATCATCTACCATGCCTCGTTGGCAAAGCCTCTCCCCTGGAGACTCGATTGCCAGAGTCCAATAGTATTGCGACAATCGATCGATCTCACAAGTTCCCGATTAGTGTACTTCTCAATGTTGGCTTACAATAGAAATACGGCTTTAGCTGATATCTAAAGCCGTATTTCAAAATCAAAATAATCATTAATTCCAACATAGCATATGTCAGACGAACGTTTCGATCGGATCGAGTCTCAAATTGCTCAATTGAGCGAACTAATCCAGCAGACTATTCCTGCAATGAATCAGAACATCAATGCCCTTCGCGAAGATATAACAGATCTTCGCCACCGAATTGACAGTATTGAAGGAACTCAAAGTGTGATGATTCGGGAGGGTTTTAGATCTTTGATGTCCTACAATGATGACCTCAACTATGAGCTAGCTGACAACTCTCGCCAAACTCGGTTGTTGAAACGACGAGTGATTCGGCTAGAAGGTAAAGACAAAGAAGATAAGTAACGTGAGCTTCTCCTGTGGGAGAGACTCCGCCAAAGGGTTAAGAATATTTGTTTCACTCATCACCCACCCGCTAAAGTGCGGGCTAGCTACAAAAGTCCACTGAAGTGGACTAACAGATTTTTTAGTCTACTTTAGTGGACTTGAGTTAGTAGCCTGGGGATTCATCCCCAGGTGGTGCATTTCGGAGCTAATAATGACTACATGGAGATCTTTACCCCTACCTGTGGACGTAAGTTACACCTAAATTCCCGAACCGTCCAAAAATTGGCGAATCACTTTATCCTCCAATTGGCAACTTGGTGGTAGCTCAACACCTTCAGCAGAGGGCGTTTCAATTCCTTGAGCGATCGCATTGCAAGTTTGCTCCACCTGGATCTTCTGAACTTGTTTTTCTAAACTCTCAATTCGATCGAGTAATGCCTGAATTACTTCTGCTTCCGTATCTGGAAGATTACCATGTTCTAGTGGCCCCAGTTTTTCACCTGCTCGGTACAGAATCCGTCCAGGTATGCCGACTACAGTACAGCCGGATGGTACATCTCGCAACACCACCGAACCCGCGCCAATCCGCACGTTACTACCGATTTGAAGATTGCCTAATACCTTCGCACCTGCTCCAACTACCACATTTTCGCCCAGCGTCGGGTGTCGCTTACCACTTTCTTTGCCCGTACCACCGAGAGTTACACCTTGATAAATTAATGCGTAATCACCAATAATTGCAGTTTCACCAATTACTACACCCATACCATGATCGATAAATACACCCTTACCAATTGTCGCACCTGGGTGAATCTCAATTCCTGTAAAAAATCGCGACAAATAAGAGATGAATCTGGGAATAAATGGCAATTCCAACCTGTACAACAGATGGGCAAAACGATGTAACGACAACGCTTGTAGTCCTGGATAACAGAACAGAACCTCTACCCAGTTACGCGCAGCGGGATCGCGATCGAAGATAATCCGAAAGTCAGCAATTAGGTTAGAAATCACAGAAAGTGTTCCATTATCACGAGGAGACTAATCTGTATTTTAGTTGATATTGTTAATCTAGGGGTTAGGCTTTAGATCTTGGGCTTTAGGGAAATTACTACCACAATTAAGGGTACCCCCACAATTAACCTGTAGGGGTACCCCAGAGATCTACGCGATCACTAATCGACTAAACTCTGACAGCAGCACGAGTAGCAGCCAAAGCTTCAACCAAACTGCGAACAACCGCAATCATCGCTAACTCATCATTGAGCTTGTTGATTGCTGAACCCACACCGATACCCGCCGCACCAGCCGAAATTGCCAGCGGTGCAGTAACGCTGGACAAACCAGACGCACAGAGTACAGGTACGCTGACGGCACGAGAGATTTCATACGCAGCAGCTAGAGTAGGTGCCGCTTTTTCAATCAGACCCAG
>JANNBD010000541.1:0-18155 GCA_031385105.1 Chamaesiphon sp. OTE_78_metabat_374 | reverse complement strand
TGGTTGCGCCGCTGAGATCGATGACGCGGAACTATTTATTCAGTTATTAATTGAAGCTCTGATTTCGGCTGCGCCCCATGTTGGTGTGCCTGTAGTCAGCTTATTTACACGACTCCAAACCACCCTCGACGCATTGGGAGTTCCCTGTTATCTAGCCTTGTCGGGTACTCAAGAGTTAATTGAAATTGTCCCCGCATCCGAACTTGAGCCAATCGATCTAGTCGAACTACCACCGGAACTAGTTGTTCAACCAGACACATCGCCATCCTCAGCCAGTCTAGAATTTGAAACCTCCCCAGATCCCACTTTCAGTCAAGATGCCACGTACTTGCAATCACCACCGCCAAGTACTAGAACTGTTGCCAATCCGATTTCCCCAAGGGAAGGTTCTGCCAACGAAGCTGGTTTAGAATCAATTTTAGCCAAATTAGTTGGGCCGATCGCGCCAACTTTGCTCAAGCGTGCCCAGGCAGAAGATACCGCGACGACGATCGACAACTTACAGCGGCTATTACCCGATCAATTTAAAGCTATTTTTAACCAGCAGGTGCAATTACTATTCGTGCAAACAGTTGTGCCCCCAGCAAAAGTCCAGCAGCAGGTGGTCGAATCAAACGCTACCGTTGGCACAGAGCCATCTCCGCCGGAGAATCGATCTTTTCATGTTGCCAGTGGTCGGGGAGTGGCGATCCAGCAACCAATTGAAGTCGATGAATCCTTGCTGTGTGCCTATGAGCAGGAGCTAAACCTAGCAATCGGCCCAATTGCCAATTACATCGTCAATCGCACTCACAAAGCACATCCGCACCTGTCCGCAGCAGAATTGATTACCGCTTTAGCTAGCAATATCACTGATCTCGATCGAGCAGATTTATTTCGGCGGAAATGTCGCGATAAATCTTAGTGATAAGCGGAGATCTTAGGGTACCTTAAGATCTCCGCTTATCACTAATGTTTTTATGCCAATCCAAAACTATTCTAATTGCTTAAGCAAATTCATCGAAATTTGCAAACTCGATTTCATCCGACCAAAAGCAGCCGCCAGCAATCCAACTTCATCTTGACTCTGGTGTTGAAATTCGGCATCCATATCACCCAAACTAACCGCCTCTGCCGTTTTGACCATGTTTTTAATTGGTTTGATTACCGTTTGGCGCAACAGATAATTAATTGCCAGTAAAATTGCCCCAAACACCGCTAGCAAGACCGCCATCACCACCTTGAGCGCGTCTTGAGCATTAGCTAAAATCTCCTCTGCCGGGACAGAAATAACCTGAGCAGCAACAACTTCATTCAGCTTCCAGCCGAAACCATTTTCCGCGCCATAGGTGGCAATCTGGCTCTTGGGTGCTCGATCGGGTGTAGAGTGACAACGGAGGCAGCTATCTTTTTTGATCGCGAGTGGGCGGGCGATATAGAAGACTTTACCACTCGGCAGATCTCGAAAGCCGGATAGTTCTTTGACAGCGGCTTCATTTCTAAACTTTTCGACTAGAGTAGTTTCAAAACTATCAACTTTGTCCCGCAGGTTGGTTGGATTCAGAGTCGCTTCTTTATAAAAGAAACTCCGATAAGCTGGATTCTTTCTTAATTTCTGAAATACCTCAGTTGCCGAAAATGCCGGAACAGTTTCGGGAATAAAAGCTGCTTCGGTTTCAAGTCTGTCGTTGAGTAATGGTTGAATATTATTGCTAGTGTAATCTCTGACTGAGTTCATCGTTTGCACGATTAGTTTCGCTCGATCGGCTATTTCAGCTTCAGCATTTTGTTCTAAAACCTGGAATAGCAGAGAGCTGGTCAGAATCGACCCGATGATAAATATCAGTAATAAAAAGGCATTAAATTTAGATTCTAATTTTAGATTTTTAATTAACATCTGGGTTCTGGAGGGTGAATAGTGACTAGTCGATGGGATAGTTGCAAGTTGATAACTTGATCCTCCGATTTTTTCATCAGCTAACTGCGTGTTTTATATTAGTAATTTTAAAAGACAATCAAATTTAGTTTAGACTACATCTTTGCGTTTTTGGAGATAGAGGGCAATAACTAAATAAATCATCGCACTTAGTAACAATGCCCCCCAGTCTAATCCCAATTTTTCCCAGGTTGGAGCATAGATCGGATTAGCTTGAATCGGTTGAGGGATCGGCGGTTGTCCAGGGATGATGATTGTGCCAGGAATCATCGCATTGACATCTACTAATGTCCCATAAGCACTGACTGACCAGCGACTGAGCATCAACCAGGAAATCTGGGTCGAGATCCCATCGAGATCGAATAATACGCCTGAGAAAATAATTTGAGGAATCATAATCAGTGGCAGCGAATTGTTTGCTTCATTTTCAGTGGTGACAAAGGTGGAGAGCAATAATCCCAAGCAAATACTGCTAATTAGGGTGCAGAAATTGGTAATGAATAAGCCGATAGTCCAGGGCAGCAGCGGCGAAATTGGTGCGGGAAAAGCGATCGAGATGGCTACTACCAGTAAGCTAGTTTGGACGATCGCAATCCCAGATCGAACTAGTATTTTGGAGCCAAGATAGGGGATTAGACCCAGATTTACCAAACGTTCGCGGGCATAAATTGCTTTTTCTTTAACGATTTCTTGGGCGGAACAGGAAATACCAACCCAGATCCCTACACAACTGAAAATAAATAATGTTTTGAGGGTTAATGCAGCTTGCAGTGCGGAAGCGGGATTAATTTGGACTAAGGGATCTTGACCCTGAATTGCTAATCTAATCAGGATAATCCCGATCGGCCCGGTCAATAATGCCAGAATTAAACTATTCCGATCGCGCACGCCTAATTGCCAATAACGATGACTGAGAATCGACAATTGGTGCCAAAATGAACTCTTGACTCCCTCAGTTGCCAGGGTTGATGATCCGGCACTCAGTCGATCGACTGAGAGGGGCATATCTGCCGCAGATTGTTGAAATTTGCTTGCCCATCCTGCGACAGCCTGCAATTCTTGCTTGGTGTTACCCCGATCGAGTTTGAGATAAATATCTGCAAAATATTTAAAATCGTGGTTGGGTAATTCAAAAAAAGTTAAGGCGGCAGTGGGCGTACCGAAATAACACAGAGTGCCTCCCCGTGCCATAAATGCCACTCGATCGCACACTTCTAGATTAGCAGTTGCATGGGTAACTAAAATCACTGTTCGCCCTTGATCGGCGAGTTCCCGCAGCAGCTTCATCAGCTCTCGATCGAGTCCTGGATCGAGTCCAGAGGTTGGTTCATCCAGAAAGAACAATTTGGGGTCGGCGAGTAATTCCACCCCGATACTGACCCGTTTGCGCTGCCCTCCACTGAGATCGCGAATGAAGGTCTGGGCGACATGGGTGAGTTTAATTTGGGCTAAGGTGTGATGGAGAACTTGACGCAGATTGGTATCGGGGGGTAGTCGCAATTTACAGGCATACATGAGGACTTCCTCGACTGTTAAATCCTGGTGAATAATATCGTCTTGGGGCACATAACCAATGTGCGATCGATAGAGATTAAAATGCTGATGGAGATTATCACCATTGAGATAAACCGCGCCAGAGGTGGTTGGTTCAATCCCCAATAGTGTTTTCATCAAGGTTGATTTGCCCGCACCACTGCCACCGACTAAGGCGACTAGTTGACCTGGTTCGATCGAGAGCGATACATCATTTAAGATTGTCCGCAATGCGCCACTTTTGTCTGTTACCTGCCGCACCAAATGGGCGGCATCGAGACGAATTTGATTGCCGCGATCGGCAAGTTCGAGGATGCCAGGTTGATATAGTAAAATAAATGGCCCAATTCTAATTCGATCTCCAGGTTGCAATTTGATCGATCGATCCACCCGCAAATCGTTCACAAAAGTACCATTAGTACTCCAATCCTCGATCGTATGTGAGCCATCTTTGTTAACGGAAATGGTGGCGTGACTGCGAGAAACTACAGGCGAATCTAGCTGCATTCCGCCATAATTGGCAACATCAATTTCTCGACCCAGTTCGACTGGAAATTTGGTGATACTTTGGAGATTTAGCTTTAACTTACTCAGCCGATTTGTAGTGCTAGCGGTGGGATTAAAATAGGTGAGTAAGATCTGATTGTGACTATTTTGGCCAATGGCTAACTGGATCCCATCCTGAAGTAAATAACCCTGAGATCGATCAATCCGCGTATGACTAAGAAATAATCCATTCCGACTTGCCTCTGTGCGATCGCCATCATAGATCCGATAGTCCGCCCCCTCTCGCTCCAATACCGCCTGTCGTCTCGATAATACTTCCCATCCCACCTGGGGAATTTCCGCATTTGCCCAACTCTGATCTCGACCCAACTGCCAGCAGTCTTGTTCAAGTCGAAACCGTAAAATTTGACCTTGATTATTGAGTTCGATAAATGGGGTCAGATCACTAACTAGGGTCGTTTGAGACATAAGATCGATCGAAGGATTCTGTTCTTATTATCCGATCGGTTGAGCAGTATCATTCACGGCAATAACTTGAATATGGATTGGCTGCTCAAATAGAAATTCACTGTAGCTGGCCAAATCATCAATCCCGACAATCGTAAAAAGAACCTCGACAATGACTGAAAAAATTAGATTGAACACCCAGTGTCTGGCTTGCCCGTTCATAATCTTGACTCCCCTTAACTAAAGTATTCTTATCTTCTATTACGATTGAAGTTAAGGGGCTATGCAGTGAGAAACAGATTATCTTGATGGTTGAGTTTGTTGAGTTTGTTGAGTTTGTTGTGCTGGTGGTGTACCAATCGCCGTCAGTGGTTGCACCAACTGTTGAATCAATGGTTGAGCTACTTGGAGCATTTGGACTCCTTGTTGGATTAATTGAGTGAGTGGAGCTTCAGGGGGCTTAGGCGCAGGTTTTGCCTCTTGAGGTGGTTCACAAGGCAAAACATTAAACCGAACGCTATCTTGACTCGCTTCGTTGGCAGTCAATCGAATCCGAGGCTTAATAGTAGGTGTCATCCCACATTGCCAAGTCAGATCTGCACCAAATAATTGGGAAATATCAGCGGCTTGAGCGGAAGGTTGCTGGAAAATAGCAGTGCCTAGAACAGCAACTGAAAGACAAGTAATTTGAATTGATTTTTTGATCTGGTTGAGCATAATATTAACTTCCTGATTGCTAATGTTAATTTGAATATATTTTTGACGATCGATGAGTTCAATCGTTTATCTATTGATGACTACGATCGACTTAATTGATTTATGCACTTATTCACTAGCGAATAGTGAATAGTACTTAGAGTAAGTGCTGAGGCTGCTTCTATCAGTTCTTGTGTATTGGCGCAAGATTTGATAATGAGGATTGTTGCGCTGGTGCTGACTGCTTTGGCTGGAGTAGTTGCAGACCTTGTTGAATTAACTGCTGCACTGCTGGATCGCTGGTTGTTTCTGGTTTTGCAGTCTGGAGTAATTGTAGACCACGCTGAACTAATTGCTTCATCGCGGCTGGATCTGCGGCTGCCATTGTCTGAGCTTGCTGGAGCAATTCGATCCCCTGCTGGACTAATCCATTCACGGCGGCTGGATCTGCGGCAGATTGAGTTGATTTGCAGGATAAGCCATGTTTACCATTTCCCTGATTGGAGCGAATAGTCGATTCGACAGTTGCGGATAGATCGCATTCCCAAGTCAAATTTCCACCCAAGATTTGAGAGGCATCGACAGCTTGAGCAGGTCGGCTATTCCAAGTGGTAGTACTTAATAACAATAACGAGATACAAATAATTTGAACTGATTTTTTAATCTGAGCGAGCATAATTGTCATCTCCTTTTGTCCAAAATCAAGGTTATTTTTTCATCTGAATCTAACTACGATTGGTTGAATTTATTTATGCAATTAAATATTTATTAAAGGCAATCACGGCGAAATGCTTCTGATAGCAAAGGTTGCGGAATGTGTTGTGACAGAATTTCGATCAATTCTACTGGTGTGAGATCGGGATGTTTGTTACAGGTCTTGTTGATGAGCATTTTAGCGATCGGCCCGATATATTTGGTCAATTCCTGTTCACATTTGACGATGAATGTTGCAGCTAGTTTATTTTCAGTTGAATCAGTTCCGATCGATATCTGTGGTTGAGCGACGATCGTTGGTGGCGCACTCAATTGAGTGACTGGGCATGGCAAAGTAACTCCAGTAAACTGGTCTAAATCAGCTAAAACCGCCGCCGCAGATTGATAACGGTTGGCTGGAGCGTCTTGCAACATCCGATTGAGAATGTTCATTAGATCGGTGCTAACAAATGTCTTGAGTGGCCATTGTGCTTTAAAGGATGGCTGACTAGTGAGAGCCTGGGGATCGATGCCTGTCAACATAATTACGGCCGTTACCGCCAAGGAATAGAGATCGCTACTGGGAAAACTTTGTCCCAGCCAGATCTGTTCGTAGGGTGCATAACCAACTTTGCCGACGATCGATTGAGCCGTCGCAGTTTTATTTGGTATGCCAGTTCTAGGCTGACTTTGGCGTTGAACTAGATCCGATCTACCAATCCCAAAGTCAATCAGCATCGGCAGATTGCTATCCTCCTGGAGCATGATATTGTCTAGAGAAATATCCCGATGCACAATTTGTCGATCGTGCAGATAACCCAAAACAGGCAGTAAATCTTTCAACCATTTAATAATTTCAGGTTCAGAAAAAGTAGTCCCAGCTTGTTGACGTTCCCGCAGTAAAGTCGCATAAGTTTGACCCTTGATATACTCTTGGACGAGAAACAATTGCTGATTCTCTTCAAAAAAAGCGAAAAATTTGGGGATTTGGGGTCGATCGATTTGATGCAGAATTTTGGCTTCACGTTCAAACAATTCGCGAGATTTTTGGGATTCATAATTGCCCCGACCCTGAGGCAGAAACTCCTTGACCACGCATGGTTCATCAAACCGATGTCGATCGAATGTCAAATAAGTTTTACCAAAACCACCTTGACCTAATACTTGCTGTAATTCATACCGATCTGCCAATAGTCTTTTACCACCACTAGTTGCTGGTGGGGTTAGCAGTTCCCGATCGAGACGTGTGCCATCTCGATCGATATATAATTTCATCGGTACTAGTTCTGTTTTGCCATTAGCCGTAACCTTGGCATAAACAATTTGTACAAAAGATTCATCAGTTCTACACTCAACCATTTTGCCCTCACTTGCTACGACTAAAGCAGCACCTCTGTTAACAGATACGGAGGGTTGGGGTGGTTTATGCAAAGAGATGGGGTGTGGGGCTTGGGAGCTTGGGGGCACGGGAGCGCGGGAGACTGGGAGACTGGGAGACTGGGAGCAAGCCTGACCACTATTCACTATCCACCATCCACTATCCACTACTTAAACAACCTAACTGGCTTCTGGGTCAACAAAGCAGCAGTCTGAGCTTGATCGGCGGGGAAGATCGATCGAACTCGATCGACAACAGCAATCATGTATTTATAATCAGGGACGGTGCCACTAGGGATAAAACCAGCTTCTTGGGAGACTGTTGAAGGGCTGTCTCTGAGGATCTGACGAATGGATTCTTGCAGTTTCAGCTCGATCTCCGAACTGACCAGAATCGAGCCTGGTGGTACTTTATGCGGGTCGGTAAACAAAATCCGAAATTCGGCCTGGGGGATTTCACTCTTGTAAGTATTGAACTCAGTTAGTGACAACGCACCAACATCGGCATTACCTTGGGCGACAGCTTCTAAAATTGATTTTGGGGTTGGGGCTAAAATTAGTTCGGCGAGGGTTAAGCCATGTAAATTGTAGATTGGCAAATAATATCCAGTTGCCGAACCTGGTTGACTAATCGCGAGTTTTTTCCCCGTCAGAGATTTTAGATCCTGATACTTACTATCCTTTTTGACGACTAAAATTGAACGTAAATTGTTAATACCTTCAAGTGGAAGTATGGGCGTATACTGATATTGTGAGATGGCAATTGCTGCTAATCCTGGTGGTGCAAATACTAATGACCATGCTTTAGCTCTAATTCGTTCTAGTGCCTTGCTTTCATTGAAAGTTGGTTCGATTTGAACGAGGGAGCGAAGTTTTTGCTCTAAATACTGTTTCACACCGTCATATTGCTCGCTCGGTTGTTTACCGGAGCCGTAGCTGAGGGTACCAATTGCCAATTGCTCTCCCTCCCAGAAACTGTCACTCTTAACAATTGTCGGTGTCGGCGATTCAGTGGCGGATCGTCTAACTCCACAGCTTGATAAAAACAACGAAGCTAGAAATAACCGACGGGAAGTTGTCAAGCGCATATGTGTCGGCAATAATTTGGTTGCAATATTGGAAACAGGGCTGAGATAAGAGTTGTTTTCAATTAGATTTTTATCAATTATCCTAATCGAAATAACAAATCACAACTCATTATCTTCACTATTCTTTAATTTGTAATAAACTTGGTTTTTGCTCATGCGTTCTCGTCAAAATACTCTCGAAATATTTTCTACATTCTTATGTTTTGAAGACGATATTATCACGAGATGGATCGTTGATGGTAAATTGCGAAGAAGTATCCAGAGTTGCCTGGAATCAAGTCTGAAGGATGAAACATCACCTAGATTCTGGGCCTTGTACTGGCATCAGATTTGGCAGTCAGAATTGGCTCCCGATCGATTATCCCCACGCGGCAAGATCGCCGCAAATCATTTGGCTGCTTACTTACAAGAAGTCTGCTATTGGTCAGCGCAGAAACTGGCGGCCGATCTATCCAAGAAGCAGTTAATTTCGGACTTTTTTCAAATTGCAATTATTAAGCTCGATCGAGTGATCCAAGGTTTTAAAGCTGATCGGGGGACGGAATTAAAAAGTTATGCTAGCCTAGCTTTTACCAATGCCATCAAAGATACCTTGCGCCAGCGGCAAGAAGTCGAAATCTGTACTGATTGGGCATTATTACATAAAGTCAGCCACAAACGCTCGATCGAATCCTTGCAGCAGTTAGGGCTGAATCCTGAGACGATTTCTGTTTATATTTTAGCCTGGGAATGTTTCAAAACGATCTACGCGCCGACCAGCGGACAGGGATTGCGAAAACTAGATAAACCAGATCTAGCGACACTAGCAGCGATTGCCAATCTGTTCAATCACGAACGTGGTAGCCTAGCCAACCCGCCAGCCCACTGCAATGGTGACACAATCTCGCAGTGGTTGACCACCTTTGGGGCAGCGGTACGTTCCTTTCTCTATCCCACGATCGTCTCTGCGTCCCAGCCCAAATCAGCTAGTGATAATACTGAATTTTTAGATGATTTTGAGCTGACCGTTCAGGATTCACTTCTGACTCAGCAGATCGACCAAGAAGACGAGATCGATCGAGACGATCAGCGATCTCAATTGCAAAAAATCTTACTACGAGCACTGGTCAAATTCAACGTCGAGTCCCAACGACTACTGCAAATGTACTATGGTCAAGGCTTGACTCAAAAAGAAATTGCCAGTCAATTAGAAACTAAACAATATACTGTATCCCGCCGCCTGACTAATGTACGGGAGGCACTGCTGACTGCTTTATGTACCTGGAGTCAAACCACACTGCATAAAACTTTAGACCCAATCGTAATGAATGATTTGAGCGTAACGATCGAGGAGTGGCTGAAGGTACATTATAGTCATCCAGATCTATACGCTGAACCATCACAGAGGTAATTGTTATGAACGCCCCGTCTGGACTATCGATACTTGCAATCCCCCAATTACAGTTGCCAATCGCGGACAACTTCCCATCCCAATTTTGGCACCAAGCCGAGGTGACTTACTCCAGCGGGGGCAGCCGCTGGCAAGCCGCACTCAACCAAGCTTGCTTGGAGAGCTTTTTGCCCTGGATCCAAGCCGAACGCGACCCCAAAGCGCAAGCCTGGGTAAAGGCGGCTAGTCGTCCCAGTTTTTGGGAAATCGTCAATGGAGCCGCGATCGAGCTGAACGGTAGTCGATTGGTGCTAATTCCGACTACGGCGATTGACTTTGCCGAATTGCGCGTCCCTCAAGAATGGGTCGATCTCCCCACCTGGGCGGGTGACTACTACCTCTCGATCTATGTCAACTTAGAAGATGGGGAAATTCAGGTCTTAGGCTACACCACCCATCAGCAGTTAAAACAGCAAGGACGATACAGTCCGACCGATCGCACCTATAGTTGCGATAGCGATGCTCTCATTCCCGATCTAAATGTACTGTGGCTATCCCGCAAACTCTGCCCCACCGCAATTCTCCGCGCCCAGATCGAGCCATTACCCCCAATGCCCCTCGCCCAAGCGGAAAACTTGATCGATCGACTCGGCACTGCCAGTCAATTAAGACCGCGTTTAGCTGTCCCCTTTCCCCTGTGGGGCGCGTTACTCGAACACAGCGGCTGGAGACAGCAGTTATATCGCCATCGTGCAAATCTGCCCGAACAATGGTCAATGTCTAAGTGGTTTCAGTCGGAGATCTCTACGCTAGGGCAGCAGTTAGGCTGGGAGATGATCGCAATGGAACCCGCCCTAGTTGCAGCACGGGGTGAGTATAGCTTGACTACCAAAATTCTGCTGCGGCAACTGACAATTGCGGGACAGCCTTATGAATTGCAGATTCTGCCTAAAGGTGGTGATGTATGGCGATTTGAACTCCACAGTACTACCAGCAATAATATTCCGGCTGGGGTCAAGCTGCGCCTACTGACTGAAGATTTATTACCGTTTGCCAATAATGAGGATATCGCCATCACCGAAACTGACAGGCTATTTCTCGATGTCCAAGTCAGTCCTGGTGATGGTTTGGTGTGGGAAACAGAACCAAAATCTGAGCTGTTCGATCGAGAAATTCTCCGATTCTAATTAGGTAGGTGCAATTATTTATAAAACAGATTATGCCTTAAACCTAGCTGGTGGGCGATGCCCACCCTACCCGACATTTTATATTTAATTATGCCCATCTACTTAGTTAATACACTCACTAGGCAGATTGATTAAGTCCCCAACATTTGCAGTTGGTACAAACTTGCATACAAGCCGCCTTGTTGCAACAATTGATCATGACTACCAGACTCAACTAATGAACCCTGCTTGAGCACAAAAATTCGATCGACATTGCGGATTGTCGATAAACGGTGGGCGATAATAATTGCCGTTCGATCGACAATTAACCGATCGAGGGCATCTTGAACCAAGGCTTCTGTCCCCACATCTAGACTAGCTGTAGCTTCATCGAGGACTAAGACACGGGGATTGCGAATGACCGATCGCGCAAAGGCAATTAATTGTTTCTGTCCAGCGGATAGATTAGAACCCCGTTCCCGCAATTGAGTATCGTAACCTTGAGGTAGTCCACTGATAAATTGATCGACATTGGTCGATTTTGCCGCATAGAGAATTTCAGCTTCGCTGTACTCTTCGCCGAGGGTAATATTATCCCGCACGTTTCCAGCAAAGAGAAAGCCATCTTGGAGAATCACGCCCAAATAGCGACGCAGCTCGGCTTGGGCGATCCTTTTGATATCTACTCCATCCACCAGGATTCGACCCTTTGTTGGCTCATACAGACGGCAGAGCAAGCGAATAATCGAGCTTTTGCCCGCACCAGTCGGGCCGACGAGGGCAATCTTTTCACCTGGTTTGATGGTGAAGTCCAAATCGCGGATCACATAGTCATCGTCTTTGTAAGCAAACCAGACATGTTCAAATCTAATTTCACCCTGGGACGCGCCATCAATGTGAGTGAGCGATAAGCTCTGAGTGTCCTCAACATCTTTGATTTCAATCGGCTCGTCGAGAATATCATTAATTCGTTCGACAGCAGTAAACCCTGATTGAATCGATGTAAATTTCTCGGCAAATTGCCGCAACGGTTCAAACAATTTTTGGGCGTACAGAATAAATGCCGCCAATGTTCCAAAATCTAATGTTTTATCCAATACCATCAAGCCGCCCCACCACAGGACTCCAGCGATCGCCACTAGAGAAATCCATTCTAGGGTTGCAGATACGGCGGAGTCATGGAAGTTAGTTTTATCGATTTCCTTGATATATCGATCGCGAATTGTCCGAAACAGTTCAGCGTTGTATTTTTCACGTCTAAATAGTTGGACGACACTAATCCCAACCACATTCTCTTGCACCATTGAGTTGAGTAAGGATAACTCTTCTCGACCGCGATAATTTGCCTTGCGATATTCTTGCTGAAAATAAATTACCAGCGCAGCGACGGGAATCAACATCACCAACAACATCAGAGCGATTTGCCACTGAAGTGTAAACATGTAGTAGATCATCACCAGGATCGAAAATAGATCGCTGATGATCCCAATCGCCCCCGTTGTGAATACATCCCCCAATGCTTCAACATCGTTAGTCAGACGGGTAATCAACTTACCGACAGGGGTGCGATCGAAAAATCTGACCGCTAAAGAAGTGACTCGATCGAATAAATCATTGCGAATATCGGCGGTAATTTGTTGACCGATCCGCTGCACCGTATAACCTTGAATTGCGCTCATCAGGAGCCGGATAATTACCGTCACCATCAAGATTAACGTTAGAGTGTTTAATCCATCGAGCATGGATAATTCACTCACAAAGTCCCAGGTTTTCTCACTCCTAATTTTAGAAATTGCTTGTCCAATAATTAACGGTTGAACTGCATTGGAGATCGCCAATGGAATCAGCAACCCAAATGATAGTATGAATAACTTACCGCTACGGCGAGCATATGGGAGTAATCTCAACAACAGTCGCCAATCGTTATCTGGAAGTACTGGAGATGCTGAATTCTGAGGACGTGATTTGGTAGCAGTCATGTAAGAGGGGGAGGACAGGGCGCAGAAAGCTAGGCGAAAATTAGAGCGTAAACAATGGTCACTATTTAGATTCTAGACAATTTCGATGTGATTAATCACTTTCGGGTCACTATTTAAAATTACTGTTTTGACTGTGGTGCTAAACTGATGAGTAATCAAGAGTGATTTTCTTCATCCAATGGCAGCAACGCCTATTGCAGTCCGATCGATCCATCTTCTAGCGATCGAACCAGATCCAGTCATCCTTTCAGGACTAGTTACCTGCTTGAATCGGTTTCCAGATCTACAAGTATCTAGAGAAACTGAGAGTGTTACTAGTGCTTGGAAAATCCTGACAAATGTAGGTAGCGAGATCGGCGAGATCGATCTCATTCTGCTAGGACTACCATTATCAACCGATATTACAGCGATAGCTGCGAGTATCAATTTTTGTCAGCAGGTTAAAACCAAATACCCAAGCTTGCCAATCCTACTGTTGGCTACGCCTCAAAATCAAGATTTAGGTACATTGTTTCAGCTAGGAATTGCAGGCTGTTGTCTGCGCGGTAGTTCTATTCTAGATTTAGTTACCGCAATCCGGCAAATTGCCGCAGGAGAGCCGAATTGGCCAGTAGAAATCTTACAGCAAATCAAAATAGGTGCAGATCATCCATCAATCAGTTTACCGAAAAGATGGCAGTTAACCAGTCTTGGACAAATTGAAACCACCTTAGCAAAACTAAACCATCATCTCTACAACTCGCCAGAACGAAGTCGAATTTCTAGATTAGACAGGCTGATTCTTGCTGGGCGGAGACGCGAACTCAATACCGCACGGTGGCTAGTTAAACAATTATTTCCAATCATCGATCCAGTTGGATCCAGGCTCGATCTTAATCCAGCGACTGCCGAACTAGCCATATCATTAGCAACAAAAATTAGTCAATCAAATCCTCAACCCCAATCATTATTTGAACAGATCGCCGCGAAATTACAATCTGGCTTAAACAATCTTACGCCAATCGCTCTAGAAATTGATGTTTTACGTCAAGAAAAAAAGCGAGAATTGTTCTATCTTATCCTTCAGCAGTTTGAAGGACTGTTAGATGAATTAAGATTTTCGCAAGTCACGATCGATCAATTAGCTGCCAAGCAGTCTAGCTTACTCATAGATTTATGGCGATCGATAGCAACTGATTTTTTTGGTCGATATCACACACTTTCAATTGAAAATAATCACGTTGAAGTTATCCCGATTATTTTGCAAGACGATCAAATTGTTTATGTTGAAATTCTTGCTAAAATTCCACAACTAATTGAGTTATTAAGTTACTTACTATTCAAAACTCCATTAGTGATCGATAATACTACTGACATTCCAGACAGTCAAACATCTGAAGATCGAGCCTGTATCCTCCTCGAAAATCTCACAATTCAGATGGCAAACGCAGTGATGCAACCTTTGCTCAATCGATTTGGTAACGTAGAATCAATTAAATTTGGATTTTACGATCGCAAGTTGCTGTCTAGTCGCGAGATCGAGAGATTCCGCAATGAGTTATCTTGGCGATATCGGACCGATCGATATGTCGGCGAACCTCAAGCGATATTTGAAAGTAAATATCGACTATTTGTATTCACAGCCTATGGGATCGATCGAATCTCTATTTACGCTCCCAGACCCCAAGAACTATCACGACTAGCTGGAATTCCCCTGGTAGTAACTTTAGCACTAGAAACCAGAGATGCACTTTCACCTCGATTGAAAATGGCAACCACATTTATAGGTAGTAGTATTGTTTACCTACTTACAGAAGTTATCGGTCGGGGCATTGGTTTGATTGGTCGTGGTGTGATCAAAGGTATTGGTAATATCTGGCAAGAAAGCAAACGAAACCCCTAAATAATAGCCGACTTCAACTATGCAAAATACTCGTCTCAGCACCCTAATCGATCGAATCTTTCAGCAATTTACTCAATGGGCTGAAAATCCTTGGCGACGATTATCACTAATAATTATTAGCTTATTATTTGGTAACTTTCTTGCTTCAGCCGTTGCAACATCCTCTGGACAAAGAACAGATTTAGACATTATCACCAGTTTAACTATAGTTGTCGGTGTAGAACTGACCTCTTGGCTGACTTATGGCACCATTGTCGGTCAGCGCAAAGCTGGAAAATACAATTCAATTCTTGGTCAGCGTCCCATTTTGATTGCGATTTTAAACAATATTAAAATAGGTCTAATTTACGGCTTATTTGTCGAAGCATTTAAGCTAGGAAGTTAAATTAATTGAGAATTGAGAATTGAGAATTGAGTGAATAGTAGATCTGTAGGTTGGGTTGAAGAATGAAACCCAACACACCCAGCATACCCAACCCATAAAATAGCTCTAGCAATCTTGAAGATTGCTAGAGCTATTTGTAGTTATTCCTAGAGACTATGACCTAGAACCATTTTTCAGCAACGGCTTCTTCCTTGGTATTCGTATTACGGGAAGGGGTAGACCTGTCGAATGTCATATGGACAGAACGTTGCTGTTCGCCATCCTTGGCTACCGCAATGATTGGGTAGTCGATGTTGCCATCTTGGAAAGACATCTGATACCGGAAAGTACCATCGGGATTGAGCTTGATTTGTCGTCCGCCGATAGTCACAGTCGCATCTGGCTCAGTGGCACCGTAGACGATCAATTCAGCATCAGCAATCAACCAGAATTGACGCTGACGTTCAGCCATATCCATGCCGATACCGGACATCCCGACACCGGACATGTTTACGCCAGAAGTCGTTGGCAATGACCACATGCCAGCCCCAGATGGGAAGACGAAGGAGCTGACAGAATCTAGCGGTGAGTGCTGCATCGAACCGTAGACTGAACCGTTGATCCGTAGAGACTCAGTTGATTCTGACATGCCAAAGATGCGGTTGTACACAGCATTTTGATCTTGGTTGCTGACGTTGCTTGCATTAGCAGCACCAGCTTCTGCGGCTTGGTTGCGAGGTGGAACTAGTTCAACAAATGTTCTGCCAACTAGCTCTTCTTCCCACGGTACAGTGATAAAGATATCTTCAATCCAGTCGGAAGGATAGACAGGGGGAATGCCTACAGCTCCAGATCGAGCAAGGACTAACCAGCGACCATCACCACAACGATAGCCGATATCGATCGTGTAAGATCTGTCACTGACGGGAATGGGAATGTACCATTCTCTGGCCATTTCATCGATCGGATATTCTTGGATACTGTGAGGGCTTTGATGCTCGATATTAATGTCAGTTACATCATAGATCCGCAACGCCAGTTGTTGACCACCGTGATAGCGTAGCTCGTTTTTGTGCTCGATCGGAATGTCCCAATAAGCATAAGCCCACTGCGGATCTCTTGGTAGTAAAACAATCCGACTATCACCATAGCCAGCAGGTAATTCACCCAATCCTTCATCGACATCTGCCAATTCTTCAGCCGTAAGATCGACATCGACTCCGAGTTCAAATTTTCCTGCTTCCACTGCTAATTGCGCCTCCAGTTGTGTAGATGAGATATGAGTAGATTGACTACTTTTAGCTTTCTGAATTTCTTCGAGGAGTTGGGATTTCCGCATCCTGCTATAACGGGACACTCCATAGAAACTCGCCTCGCGGCGGAGTTGTCTGAGAGTCATGTCTTCTAGTTCGTTGTTTATCGTCACGATCTGAGTCTCCGAGTAAGGTGTAGTTAACAAACTTGATAAATTTGCAACTACACTTGGTGTCACCTAGTAAAATTGCGATAGTTTCAGTCAGTTCGTTGATTGACCAGCTACGTTTAAGCCGTTTATCAAATTTCTAGAGTCTGCGATATCAAATCAGTGATTCGATCGCAGGTGACTAAATTAGGTCGTTCAAAAGTGCAATCATTTAGCTTGGGCTTACTAAGTTCTATGAATATTTTATTATTCAATTACTTAGTAATTAATAATTGCTTGAGTACATATACTTATCTAACAAAATTTTACCCCAATCCGTCAAGGGGGGATCGCTATCAATTTCTGGGGTTTAACGCTGTTAGGTCATTTCAGCTATCTCAATTGTCATGGTTTCTTGACAAATACCTGAAAAGTTGGAGAGATCCAGCAGATGTGTCCAGACTTAAAAAAATCTACAAGGTCAATTGTTGGCGATGTGTGGTGGCTGTTATCGGCAACAAGGTTAGTACCTTGGTTAGTTAACCCAAGTACTACTATCATGAGCTATGTGTCGCCAGCGGTGAGGCTATTGCAGGGCAAACGTGACCCTACCGTCAACGCGGAGCGGATCCGTCAGGATGGTTTCAATCGTAGGCATTGAATGGGAAATCGGGATTGATCGCATCTAATAGATTAGTCAAATTTTCAAATGCGTAATTAGTCCTGTTCAACATTTGTGTTATGTCTTCGTCGTCTGCTTGAATTTTGAGATGATGAGTACTCTCATCATTAATTGTGTCTAACTGAGCCAAAAGATCTCTTAGTCTAGCTTTTAAATCTTGTTTGATATTTTCTCTCTGTTGTGGAGATGGAAACAAAATCAAGGACAAAATTTCCGGCTGGGGAGGGGTAGAGTGTGTCACTGTCAGTAGTCTATCAATAATTGGTACTAAAGTAGATTTGATTAGTTGACGTGATTTTGTGATGCCGATTATCAGGAGGCTATCTCTAATAAGATTATTCCCCAGCTTAAATTTCAGATTGGGTGGAATGATCGGATACAGGTGAAGAAGATCCAACTTTTTTCTAGTAATTTCTCGGCAGACTAAATCCTGATATCGCTCGATCACAGCTTCCATAATTAAGTTAGGCAAGCTGAATTGATCGCCTCTAATTTCTACTAGATTTTTGCTAATTAATTTGTCTAAAGCTTTAACTGTATTAGCTTCACTGATACTGATATCAGTTAGCAATGTCAGCCGATCGAGATCAATTGGTTCTCGCTCGATCGCGAACCACAATAAGATCGACATTTCAGCATTAGATAATAAATCTAGTTGTTGTGATAATAAAGCTTCGATTTGGTCATAGAGGAGAGTATTTGTATCCAAAAACTGAGAAATCTTCCCAGAAAATACATCGGCGATCGGATTAGCAATTATTTTTAAATACTGGGGGTTGCCTTGATATCGATCGATCAAAGTATCCCACTCGATCTCAGTGCCGATTAATTCACTCCGATCCATTAGCTGTTGACAGGATTGGCGATCGAGTCCACGTAGTTCGAGTTGTCGATGATCGCTACCGATGTCCAGACATCTTGCTGTTGTAATGATCACAGCGCAAAGATCATGATCGAGAGAATTTAAACGATCGAAAAATCTAGCATAATCTTGAGATAGAGCTGAAGTCGATCGTTGGCGTTCGCAAAGCGTCTGCCCTAGCAGAAGCCTCTCC
>JANNBD010000529.1:0-4548 GCA_031385105.1 Chamaesiphon sp. OTE_78_metabat_374 | reverse complement strand
CTAACAAAAATAGTTTATCGATCGCTCAACTAGCTGGACCGATCGCCTAAATTTGTGTGTTGGGTTCTGTTTTAGGACAAATTCACTCAATTCATTAGAGCAAGCTCCAAATTTACTCGTAAATACAATTAAAATATGTTTTTATTTTAAATAAATATATTTAAAATACATGTATGAATATATTTAAAATAATGCATACATATAAAAGATAAGTGTTTGCTTTTTATATAGTTTAAGAATCATTAAAAATTTAGACAATATAGGGTAGACGAAAATCACGAACCGATTCAGTGAAGAGACTAAAAGTGAGGATTCAAGCAAAAGTAGGCGCGAAAAGCTAATCAGACATATGTACTAAGATAGAATCGAGTCAGTCGTCATTCGATCGGGTAATGGAGTACAGAGTTGCTAACCAAATAATTCAGCCGTTTCTAAATTGGCTGGATCGATCGCATGAATTTTTGGAGCTGGCGGCTTTCCAATTCTAGGACACGCCGAGCAAAATCAGGGTCGCGATCTAGCAAGTCGTCAAAAGCTGCCACTGGAACTGCAATAACTCTGGTAATTTTACTATCAGCGATGATTGTGTTTTTAGAGTCACTGTTTGCTAGAATTTCTAGCTCATCTAGAGTTTGTCCTGGATGAATTTTCGCTATTTGAACCTGCTCATTTTCCAAGCAGAAGTGAATGTTGGCATCACCTTCAATTAGCAGGAGTAGTTCTCTACAGGTGTCACCTGCTTCAGTGATCACTCCGTTGGTAGTAAAGGTTCTTACATCCGATCGATCGGCTAGAGCAATCAGGATTTCACTATTTAGCCGATGGAAAAAGTCACTATTGAATAAATGCACCACTTTTTCCAGCAAGGGGAATGCAATTAGCGGTGGACAATTATTGGTTGCCGATCGAATAATCTGAGCTGTTGCTTGCAATAGTGGCGAGTCGAGCGTGTTTGTATAATTGTGAGCGACGGCTTGACTATGATCGAGATGGAGTTGGGCGATAATATACAGACATGCCGTTTGAATCAGGGGATTGCGATCATCGAGTAGCAGGTCTAAATATTTTAAGATTTCCGAGATTGGATAGTCTAAGGAATAGGGGATAGATTGTCCCTCTAGTGGATTTAAGCTCTCTAAAGTCTCTGGGTGGAGACGATTTTGCCACGAATCAGATTCTAGGATTTCGAGTAAGATTGATGGTGCTAGTCTGCCTAATTCACTGGCGATCGAGATTGCCGCAGGATCGGTTTGAATCGGCTCGATTATCTCTAAAATTGTGCGAACCATTAGTTCTTTCTTATGCGAAATACTATTCCATAGGAGCATTAGTACAGCTTGATGCTCTTGCAGAATTGGTTGATGGAGTGCGCGATAAGCTAAAATCAAATTTGGTAATTGAGCTAGTAAAAATTTGGCTCGCCGGAGATTGCCAGCTTCGGGGGCAATACCACCCAAAATCCAAGCTTCTTCTTGGGGTGCAATTGAGTATTGACGACGCAGGGCACGAATCTCGGCTGAGTCTTGATTCTCCAGGGGAGAGAGCTTTCCGCCAGCGATTGCTAAACTGATATTATTGCCACTTTGTTGTTGGAGCAGCATCAACCGCTCTAGAGATTTGCGATAACCTGTTAACCGGATTTGATTTTCTAAACTGCGTTTGAGATCGGGATTGAGCAATTCTGGATCTTCAATTCCCAGTTCTTCTAATACTTGCCGATGTTCGTCTGCTGTAATGCCTAATTCTTGGCGCAATTGTTGGAGGATTTCTAAACTACTGGAATAGTTAGCATATCCTTCTTCTAATGCTTCACGGACGACCCCCTTATAAGCTGTATGCCGTTTTTCTCGCGTAAATCCAGGTAAAACTTTTGCTAAAATGTACACTTCATGAGTATTGAGATCGCTCAAAGTCCGACCCTCAATAAATTGAGCAATATTAAGTTGTAATTTTTCTAACTGCTTACGGAACCGATTGACTAAATTCTCGCGTGAATATAGATCGAAGCTGCGATACCAAGTCTTATAAACCCACAGTGTACTGAGTAATACTAAACTCAGTTCGTAGATAAATTGAATCGCAATTGGCATCAATTGGACTAAGGGACGACCGCCAAAGATAAAGAAGAAATTAAAAATGACGAAGGTAGAGAGCGTGAAAATTCGGTGTCTAATTAGATCTGGCGTAAGTTTGAGTGATCGTTCGCGGGCTAAGACTTTTACTCTATTTTCAATCCATTTACCTAGCTGATGACCAATTAAGGTAGAGATACCTAAAGTCAACGGTACAGCGACTAATTTAGGAATGTTAATAGTTTGCCCGAATAGATAAAATCCAGGACTTAATAGTGACGATATTTGGTCTGGTTGCCGTGCCCATGCCCCAGAAACGTAATAATCCCAGCTACCTGCATATAAATAGTAATAGCTAAAATAACCGACGACTAAACCGATATAGCTGTAGCGCAGAAATGCTGCTTCAGGCTTATTTAAACCATCCCAATACGATCGCTCAGAGTCGATATCGATACAGGGGTTTTGACAGGCAACACAAGCACTTTGCTCTGAGCCATCGGGTAAAATTGTTCGACACATTGACTGGGTGATCGATCGTTCACTGGTATGTGCATTACTCGCTAATAGCCCACCAGGTTCACTATAGATTCGCTGCACCGGAGCCATCGGGCAGAAGTAATTACACCAAGATTTGCCCCCATACAAATAGCCCACAGTAATGGCTGTGACAATTGTAAATAATAGCCATAGTGCGAGAATTGTGCGATCGGCATTAAAGAATAAAATTCGCCCGCACAATCCAATAAATAGCCAGCCAAATTGGAGGTAGGGGTAATTCTTGCCTAACCATGAATCAGCTTTGACTTTGGCGAGTTCATAGCGGACTTTTCCCGTAGTCGCATTTTCGCGTTTGAATTGTCTTTGCCAGCCCAATGCACGGGGGATTTGTGACAGGAATGATAGCGGACAAATTCGCCGCCAAACTTCATGTCCAAGTACTAGCAAAATGAAGATTGCGCTGGGGACGATCGCGCCCCAAAACAGGGTGGTAGCTAATGGGTATGACTGCTCAACCAAACACTTACCCTGGACTGAAATACAGGTATCGGTGAGCCGTAATGGACTCCACGGATGATTTGGTTCTGTCAATGCCGGAGTCCACGGATCGTAGAATAACGAGGCAATCATTACCAGCCATGCGATCGTCAGAATCCACCTCACCACATGCATTCGTCGCTCAGACAACTGTGAAAACATAGATAAACTCTTGCTAAGTGATATTTTCGATTGGAGTTAGCACCAAATTAGTATTGCTATTTACTATGGCCTACTTCTCATAATAGCAAAAAAACATTAATCTTACTAAAAATAATCATTAGTAAAATCTATGGTATACGAAAGGATTTAGCATAAATGGGATTCTTCCGATCGATAATATGTTCATTGAGAAGACTTGTTATGCTTCAGCAAAAATCGTTAAAACGCTTGCACTGTAAAGATTAAAGCTTTTGATCGTCAAAGACGACGATCAAAAGCTTGCTGTCATAGGGTTTCAGACCCGTTCATGGCATGTGTGGCAACAAGCATATGCTTGAAAATGAAGCTGCTGAATCTATCTGGATCCAATGTCCGCAGACAGTTATGCAGAGAGGAATGAATTGGTTATTTCTTATCATCAGCTTTTTCAATCGATCAGTTCATGATTATTCATGCTTATTTTTAAATAATATATTGACAATCACAATGGATGATGAGATAGTTTGTCTATAGTATTTAAATAAATCATTGATTTTATCAATCAAAGTGTTTGCGTAACCTTCCCTTAATTTTCAGATACCCACATTAGAAACCCATGCAACATCTCTCGCGGCGGCACTTTCTGCTGGCGGCTGGTGCCGCTGGTGGCGCAACCCTACTCAAAGGTTGCAGCATCAACCCACCTTCCCCAGATGCCCTATCTCCCAGAGCACAAGCACTGACTCTCAGCTCATTAACTACCCCAGAGACGACATCCGTTAAGCTGGGCTACATTGCGATCGCCGAATCAGCACCATTGATTATCGCTAGGGAAAAGGGTTTTTTCGCTCGCCACGGCATGACAGAGGTAGATGTATCGAAGCAAGCCTCTTGGGGTTCGGCGCGAGATAATATCGAGATCGGCTCCTCTAATGGTGGGATCGATGGCGGACAGTGGCAGATGCCCATGCCGCAGTTAATTTCCGAAGGGATTATTACCAAGGGCAATCGCAAAATTCCGATGTTATCGATGGCGCAGTTGAGCACCCAGGGTAATGGAATTGCGATCGCCTCCCAACATGCAGGTAAAGGCTTCGATCTAGATGTATCGAAGGCGGCAGAATACGTTAGGGAAATGAAAGCTAATGGTAAACCCTTTAAAGCTGCCTATACCTTCCCTCGCGTCAATCAAGATTTTTGGATTCGCTATTGGCTGGGCGCAGGTGGCATCGATCCTAGTAAAGATATCGATCTGATCGCCGTACCCGCAGCGCAGACAGTCGCGAGTATGCGGACT
>JANNBD010000527.1:0-5141 GCA_031385105.1 Chamaesiphon sp. OTE_78_metabat_374 | reverse complement strand
GGGTTTTGGGGATAGGTTGCGGAGCGGTAGGCGATTAGAATTTTTACCATGTGGGATTTTCTGGTGGGGACAGAACCCGGATTTGGGGGGTCTGCCCCCCAACCCCCCCATTGAGGGGCGGAACGCCGCCCCTCAAACTCCCCTGCGTATGGATGGCTGGTGCGCTAGCTTAGACTCACATTCGCTCCACTTTAGATTTTAGTTGGAGGTTGCTTGATTGAAGTTGAGCTGAGATTGGCTTTCGATCAAGTGCTAGGCTTGAAAATCCCCTCCAAGGAGGGGTGCCCGTTAGGGCGGGGTGGATAGATCTACGCAACTCATCCATAAAAATCGTAATCATCCCTATATTCTAAATATGCTAAAACATCGCTGATGCCAGGAATGAAAACACTTCATCTCCCCAAACTTTTGCGCCCCATACGGACAAACCATGCCCCTCAGCAGGTGTTGTCCCGAAAGCAGGAAAGATTAATAACTTGTGTGGTTTATTTGCCTGTTCAAGTTCTCTTGCCATTGTTTTAGTGGGAGTCAAATCATAATCATTTTCGGCTTGAATTAGCATAATTGGAACAGTAGCTGATCGAACTGCTTGGATTAAGCGTGACTGCAAAAGAGGAAGACTAGCCCAAGCCATTGCCGCTGGAGCAAACGCGACACTAGCCTTTATCCCAAGCTGCTTCTCGGTTGCAAGTACGGCTTGAATTCCACCGAAAGAAGCACCTATCATGGCGATTCTATTTGTATTAACGTAGGGAAGCTGTTTGAGATAGGATAGTGCCGCAATCACATCATGGAGATGTGATTCTTGAAGTTCAATAAACTTTCTGTCTCTAGTTGCTGCTGGCTCTCGATTAATTGAGTCCATAATGTACTCGCTTTGACTACTGGAAAAACCTTGCCCGCGACGGTGTGGGAAAAATACAACATAACCGTTAGCAACGTAAGGTTCGATTATCCCCTGCCCCGACTTAGGAAATTGCTCGCTCCCATGATTCATTAAAATTGCCGGAAACGGACCATTCCCTTCAGGCTTATGGATAAACCCGTGTAGTGTCAGATTTCCACTTGAGAATGTTACTTCTTTACAATCGCCATTTCGATCGCTAATCATGTTGCTTAGAAAATCTTTTTTCTGGATCGATGCCGTTGAATGTTGGTGGAACCCAAACGCGAACCAGCAACAGAATACCCATGACCAATAGAAAAGCACAGGCAGATAGAGTTTGAGTCCAGGGTATTTCGAGGACACCTTTGACGATGACTTCACGTAGGACAGAAACGATCGCTACTTCTACTGCTACCCCGATCGATACTCATTGTTCTTTGAGGTAGATAATCAACAGCCGAAATAGTTCGACGAGGATCAAGATAAACAGAATATCGGCGGTGACTACCTGAAAATCTAATAGTGGCAACAGCGATAGAAACATTCCTCTTAGTTGCAGTACCATCACGGCAAACAAGCCGAGGCATAGGGAAATAATGATGAAGTCTTGGACGGCTTCGAGGACGCTGACAACTTGATCGATCCAAACGGGTGGTGATTCAACTCGATTTCTGACTACTCGTTCCATCAAAATTTCCTCAGTTGTGTGAGATTTGATTGTCTGAACTATGATTTAGATTGATTAACAGATGGACTATGATTATCATCTAGAAAAATCACAGTCCATCATTTAATCATCATTAATCACAGTTCAGACATTTAATAATGATTCCCAACCTTGCGATGATGAACCGCCGTCAGCGAATCAGCCTTAGCCACCCGTCCGATATCCACAGTACTATACACAATCCAGTGGTCGTCACCTTCCATCCGGCTGACGACTTCGCATTCTAAGTAGGCTAGTGAGTCCGCCAAGATGGGACAACCGTTGCTGGCTGGGTAAACCTTGATATTGGCAAATCGATCGGCTCCAGGCGGAAACCGTTTGAGGAAGTGTTTCATTAGGGGCTGATAGTTGCCCTCTTCTAAGATATTTAGCACGAACCTGTCGCCGACATGCATGAGCGATTCGATCGCGCGGTCTTTAGCGATAGCGATCGAGATACCTGCGGGTTCGACGCTGGCTTGGGCGACCCAGGATGCTAGCATCGCGCTGGTGGCTTCGCCGCGTTTGGCGGTGATGATGTAGAGTCCACCGCTGATGCGTCCCAATGCTTTGTCGAGGTCGTTATCGAGGGATTTCATTTGCTTGATGCTACGATCGCGGGTCAGCCATTGACCGAGATCTGTGCCAGCTTCTTCGCAGCGTTGATAGGTGTTCTCGCTGGGAGCTGTTTCGATCCGAATTGGCTCGAAGGCTTCGCGGACACCGATTTCGTTGAGTTTATTGCGGAGTAGGTAAATCGATTCATCGTCGCCACCGCCGGATTCAAATAGCCCGAAGCTTTGCTTGGCGGTGATGGCGGCTAAGATGGTGCTAACCAAGGCTTGAGGGGCATCTGCACCCGATTGGGGCGGCATCCCGACGACTACGCCAGCGGCAATATTTACCAGTTCGCGGACTTCGTGGGGGTCGGATTCGCGCAGGTCGATTAGTTCTACGCCTACGCCTGTTTTGGCGATGCCTTGCCCGATCGAGTGAGCCAGTGCTTCACCATGTCCGTATTCACCGATGTAAAATACTACGGCGGTAGTAGTAGCTTTGGTTTGAGTTTGGCTCCAATCCTGATAGCGACCGACGAGTTCGGTGATATTGTATTTGAGGAGTGGTCCATGTCCAGTGGCGATCGTAGCGATCGGTGGTAAGTCGCCCATCCGCTTAATGGCGGCTAATACCGATCGAGCATTTGGCCCCATCAGACAATCGTAATAAATCTTGTAGTCAGAATTGAGAATCGCTAAATCTTCATCGAAGATCTGGTCATCACAATAGTGCATCCCAAATACGTCACAGGTAAACAGAGCTTGGGTCAGATGATCGTAAGTGAGCATCGTATCGGGCCAGTGTAGATTGGGCGCGGCGACAAATTCTAGTTCATGTCCCTTGCCGAGATCCAATTTGTCGCCACTTTTGACCATCATTTTGCTGTACGGCTGATGGATCAAGTTATCCAGAAATTGCATCGCTACTTTCACAGCGACGACAGTAATGTTCGGATTCAGTTGGAGTAAATCTTTGACCAAGCCACTGTGGTCTGGTTCGGTGTGGCTGATTACGAGATAATCAATCTCAGCGGGGTCAATAATGCCCAGCAAAGTATCTAGATAAATTTGGCGAAATTTAGCATGGCTAGTGTCTACCAGTGCCGTTTTCTCGCCTCTAATCAGGAAGGAGTTGTAAGTAGTGCCGTTTTCCAGAGCAAATTCAATATCAAACCTGTCACGATCCCAGTCGAGCGATCGAATCACAGTAGTATCGGCAGCAATTTCCGCTGTTTGCATTGTCAGCCGAGTTGAAGTTTTAACGCTGATAGCTACCATAATTTAACCTCTATCTGATTTGCTCTATCTGTTTCTCTTCCTATATTGTGACTGCTTACTCCCCTAGTTGTAAAGTTTTAATTAGTGATTCTACCTATGAGGAGTGATTATGTCGAGTGAGCTGGGCAAAGATTGAGAGATTGGTTATGATGTAGAGACAATGTTTCTACTAGTAATCATAATAAGAGGTTTGAATGGTCGGAACTGTCGCTAAATGGGGTAATAGCTTGGCTGTGAGAATTCCACAGCACCTAGCTAAAGAGATTCAGCTCATGGCTGGGGGAGAAGTGGAGATTATGACGATCGATGGCAATCTTGTGATTACACCCAAAAAGCAAAAACAATATTCACTCGATGAATTAATTGCGGGGATTACACCTGATAATCTGCATGGTTCGATCGAGACTGGCTTATCTGTAGGTGAAGAAGTTTGGTAATGACCAATAAGTATATTCCTGAACGCGGTGATATCGTCTTTTTAGATTTCAACCCTATCAAAGGACATGAACAACGTGGCTACCGACCAGCTTTAATCATCTCGCCTGCAAATTATAGCGATCTCAGTTCTCTAGCCTTATTTTTACCGATTACTAGTCAGCAAAAAGGCTATCCATTTGAGGTGTTGTTACCGGAAGGTCTGCAAACTCATGGCGTAATTTTAGCAGACCAAATTAAATCCCTCGATTGGCGCGCACGACAAATCAAATATGTCGAAACTGTCTCTTCCGCAGTTATCGCCGAAGTGCAGGCGAAAATCATGCCATTAATCTACTAAACTAAGGCTTGTTTTTGAATTAATCGATCTCCGTGGGATGGACAAGGTGGTGCCGAGATTGATTTGTCCAACCAGCCCACTGCCTGGGCAAATCTGGCTAGGGCTTCATCAGGATTATCCTTAAGCGAAAATACCAGTGCAGCAGCGGCTTGTTCGCGGGCACGGGCAGGACGATTGGATTTGAGTCTGTGCCAATCCGTTTCGGCGATTCGCAGCCGTTCAGCGAGGGCTTGGGCTAGTTCTAAAGTGGTAATATCGTCTGGAATAGATGACATGGGAGTTTTGACCTAAATTTAGGCATATTAATAGTAACGCTATTTAAATTGTATCTCTCGCTATGACTCAGAATGTGAAACCAGTTGATGAGACAATCCCCTTGGGAGACTATGCCGATGAGTTCGATCGAGAAATAGCTGAATTAGAGGCAGCGATCTTCGCGCTCAAGCATCGTCATGGGGATACTCAGCTAGCGACACAAGAACAAGTTGTCTTGACCCGTCAGCGCAATGAATTAAAACAAAAAGGCTCTAAGCATCCAGATGTAAAGCAAGAACTTGAGATGATTCGATCGAGACTAGCAGAATTAGATCTCACATTAGAATCCCGCCTGCTCAATGAATGGAAACTAATGTGGGAACCCTTCTGGCAGGCGGTCAGATTTGGGGGACTAGGAATTGCGATTGGTTGGTTTATGGCTAATTGGTCAAAATAGAATTTGTGCCTAAAATCTAAACCTTACTCCTTGTTAATTCGATCGTAATCTTGCCACCAAAATCTGGAATAGGCGCAGCAGGCTTGTGAAGTTTCAGTTCTACCTGTTGAACTCGATCAAATTCAAGTATCTTGGTAATAATTGTATCGGCTAGCTTTTCGACGAGATCGAATTTTGCGGTGGAGATGATTTCTTTGACAGCAGCAATCACGCTCCGATAATCGAGG
>JANNBD010000163.1:0-2666 GCA_031385105.1 Chamaesiphon sp. OTE_78_metabat_374 | reverse complement strand
GTGAAATACCATATATAATTCATGGCGATGTCGATAGCACAGCTAAATTGTGGAATGCCAAATCCCAGATTGCCAGCTTAATTACCCTCGGAACTCCCCACATTAGCGGCGAACGTTGGACAAAGAAGAATCTTGATTTTGTGAATGATAATTACCCTGGGGCGATATATCCAGAAGTTCAATATATTTGCGTTGCTGGCAAATCAATTTATGGTGAGAAAAAAATTGGTCAATGGTTAGCATATAGTAGCTATCAGCAGACATGCGGCGAAGGAAATACTTGGGGTGATGGAATTACGGCAATCACCGCAGCACACCTAACAGGCGCAACGAATATTACGATCGAAGGTGTCAAGCATTCACCGCGCAGTCCAGGGATTTGGTATGGTTCAGCAGAAGTGATCGATCGATGGATCAGATATCTAATTTGACCGAGCTTGGTGCCGATCGGCTATAATTCAAAGATGACCGATCGATGGTGAGAGGTAAAAATGTTAACGGCAATCGATACGGGCGAACAGAGAATCTTGCTGCAAGGTATTAGTTGGAATCTATATGAAAATCTCCTAGCAGAACTCGGTGATGATGGCAAAGCACGATTGAGTTATTATCGAGGAGATTTAGAATTCATGACTCCGTTATTTGCACATGAAAACTATAATCGTGAAATTGATCGTGCGATCATCCTCTTAGCCGAAGAACTCGATCGAGATTATGCTTTGGCTGGATCGATGACGATTAAACGTCCAGATTTAGAATCTGGTAAAGAACCAGATTCTTGTTATTACATCGCTAATGAATCAGCGGTACGTGGTAAAGTTAAATTGGACTTCACCCAAGATCCACCACCTGATTTAGCGGTAGAAATTGACATTACCAGCAGTTCGCTCAATCAACTTGCTCTGTATGCAACACTGGGAGTTGGGGAAGTATGGCGATATAACGGATCGGATTTGATATTCTATCAATTGCAATCAGGTAAATATACCATCGTCGATCGATCACCTACCTTTTCGATTCTATCACCCGATCGAGTATTAGAATTTTTAGCAGATTGTCAAACTGATGGCATCAATCAAGCAGTAAAAAATTTGCGAGCATGGATTCAAGCAAATCGTTAGAAATTTGGTAGGGGCAATATCTTGTCGTTTTTTTATATCTCCTCCAGGAGAATAAAACCGCCGCTTCATGAATTGCCCCTACCTACCTGGGTGATGATCCTTGCTATTTCCTAAAGATAGCTGCATTCGTAGTTTTTGATTCTGCTTCGTTGTAGCTCATGCCAAATTCATTCCGAATCCCTGGCACATAGACATTGTAGTTTGAGTAGCTACCACCACGAACAACGATTGTATTCCAGCGTTTACCGTTAATTTGTGTCCAGTATTCAAAGCCATTGCCAGATGGTTGCTCTCTGTGTACCATCGTTTTGCCATTCATCGGGCTGCGAACCCCATCAATCCGAATTAAATATGCTCCAGGTGTTTCTGGTAAATCAGCCATAGTGACACGTTCACCCTCCGCACCGGAGTAGACTTTGATAATCCCGACTTTGGCAGTAGCAATATCCACTACTGGCAATTTTTCTTCAACAACTGGTTTCGCAGATACCGCTTTTTTGGGTTCGCAAGCACTGAGCTTGATCCCTTTGGTTGCAAAAATGGGACATGCATGTTGTGGCAAATATCCCTCACCATTTGAACCGCGAATCTCTTTTTCTACCGCAGCTCGAACTGAGGGAAAACAAGCCCCGCTCAAGAGCCGACGGGCAATGCCATTAGGTGGATTGTCAGTAGGCATTGACAGCCCCGAAACGATCGCCAGACTAACATCTTCATCCGCACACTTTGCAGCGGCTGGGGACGTACCCAGGGCAGGCTCAAAAAATTGGAGAGCTACCCAATGTGTGAATTGTAATCGAGCACGTTTGCCGATCGCGAACAATTCCTTGGGGTGCGTTTTGGCATACTTTTGCAAAGGTTCCAGACAATAGCCAGTATCGTATCTATAATTAGCTGCACACTTATCGAGATCTGCTAATGATTTAAACACCATCCGATCTTGGGCAAATGTAGGCATAGATAATCCCATCAACGTTGACGCTGAGAATAGAGCTAACAGGAGTGAAATACTACGGGGTAAAGTTTTCATGGGTGCTACTTTGACAAAGCTGGTGCTTTGCTAATGAGTGAATTCTCCAGTGCCGGAGAGAATCTCATTGTACGATCGATCCTACACGACGATCGAAGTTGGTGGCAGTGTAATGCCTAGACTAATTCCCGAGTTTCTAAGCCAGCAGTTGAGAAATGGCTCCCTAATTAAAATTACTGCTTAAAATGTCCTGAGGGCAAGAGAAGCATCAGAAACCAGCTCGATCGATTGAATCTTTTTTCTAGAATTGAAAAGCTGATATTTTCAGAGGTAAACAGGGAATAATATATCCTTGAGAAAATTTGGCTAAAATAGGTATCAAATAATTTTGAAAAGTGCAGTGTTTCCGCTGAGTTTCACGGTCTGATTCTCGTGAATCCTGAAGATATGCGCCGCTTTAAAAGCTGTGTATTTAGAGACTTCAGTGCATTCCAGGGAATCAGCGTTATGTATCTATTCACAAAGAGGGACAATTCAGTCGCTCACAAAGATTCTGCGGATGTTAGACCAAAAGA
>JANNBD010000497.1:0-3403 GCA_031385105.1 Chamaesiphon sp. OTE_78_metabat_374 | reverse complement strand
AACTTATGATGTTTGCACAATATCTAAAGTAGGGGCAATTCATGAAGCGGCGTTTTTATTCTGGGGTTCCCCGTCTTGTCTTTTTCTTATTCGGGGGGAACCCCCGTTGGCGGAAGCCCGCTCCCCCAGGAGAATAAAAACGCCGCTTTTCCGAAAAGTCGGGTTTGTGTCCCAACCGTTACGGTGTAGGCTGTAATATACAGCAGCAGCCAAATCAAAACTTGCCTTCATGCAATCTGCCCCCAGCCTGACCCCATCTCAACTCGCACCATTCCTGCTCAATGTTGCCACCGTGCTGCCAGTGTTTATCTGGGGGCCGCCAGGGATTGGTAAATCGGCTCTGGTCAAGAACTTTGCTGAATCAGTGGGGCTACCTTGCATTTCCTTACTTGGCTCCCAATTAGCACCAGAAGACATTATCGGAGTGCCGCAAATTGTTGATGGTAAGTCTCGCTTTTGTCCACCGACAATGATCGCGCAGGATCGTCCCTACTGCCTATTTCTAGATGAGCTGAATGCTTGCTCTCAGGAAGTTCAAAAAGCCTTTTATTCATTGATACTCGATCGACGGATCGGCGAATACAACCTGCCTCCAGGCACGATCGTGATTGGAGCTGGTAATCGGGCTGAAGATGCGGCGATTACCAGACCATTATCTTCGGCGTTGATCAATCGTTTACTCCATGTCCAACTGCGGGCATCGGCGAAAGATTGGCTAACTTGGGCTGGTAGTGCCAATGTGAATGAATTAGTCGTCTCCTACATTAGCAATCGCTCCGATCATCTGTGGTCGAAGCCGCCCAAGCATGAAGAACCCTTTTCCACGCCGCGCTCCTGGGAAATGCTCTCTCGCGCCCTCACTTCCTATGGCGAATCGGCAACCCTGGATGATATTAAAAACCTTGCATCAGGTTTATTAACACCCTCCCACGCCCAGCAATTTGTCGCGTTTGTCAAAATCCGCGAACGTGCCCACGATCTATCGGCAATCATCAAAGGGACGGCTAATTGGCCAGAAAAGCCAGAGGAGCGGGATATCCTCTATTTTATGACGCAGCAGCTACGCGATCGACTAATCAAAGAGCTGCCCGATGACGAGTCCAAAGTCCGCCGTGAAACCCGTGAACTAGCCAACCGCTGCAAGGATTTGATTGTGTCCCTGGCACGGATTTCCACCGAACTAGCCCAAATGGTCGTCACCGAAACCGAAAGCGGCATGACCTTACCAGCATGGTACACGATCGAACTTGCCCGTGCCTTGCCCCGACTAGCGATGAAAAAGTAAGCCGATGAGTGCTAAACGTAAAGCCCCCAAGGAAAACCTCGCAGCGATTCATGCGGGTCGAGATATTTTACACAGACATTCGATCTTTTCATACCTTGAATCCTTTGCCAATCTGGAGTATCCCGACAACTTTCCCAAGGATGGTTTTGCCAGAATCTCGGTCAAAAATTATCATGACAAGACTCCCCTTTTTATCCTCGAATTAAATCCCTGGCAAAAAGCAACTGCTGGTGAGTGGGCATATGCGATCGCTCAGTGCTATTTACACATCGCCTTCAATCACATTGATCCAGTCCGAAACGATGAACCCTGGCGATTTGCCTGTGAATTAATTGCGGTGGATTGGCTTAATCAAATCTCGATCGGTCAAACGATTTATCCGATTACGACAACCCTGCCAGCCCAAGATCCAGCCGATATTGCCCGGATCTTAGCTGATGATCTGACTAGAGCTAGATTCGATCGGGGTTATCCCAGTCCAGCAGGTCGCGATCAGCCCACCTGGATCGTCCATCCCGACGTTAAACCTTTTACCGCCGCCATGCGCCAATCAAAAACAGATGCCTTTGCCAAGGGGATTCGGAATGCGGTGATTGAAGCTGTTGAAAAAGCTGGCAATCAGGCGCGGAACAACGAGGGCAAGCCAGACTCGATGGCCGAAACTGCCCGTCGCTGGTTTGTGGCTAACTATCCTTTACTGGCATCATTAGCAGCCGCCTTTGAGATCGTCGAAGATGCAGAACTATGTCAGCGGTTAGATATTTCCCTCGCTGCCGTCAACACCGAAATCCAGCGGATCTATATCAATCCCAAATTTCCCTGGACTGCCAGCCAACTTAAATTTGTGATGGCTCATGAGCTACTCCATGTAGGTTTGCGTCATGAAGTACGGATGCAGGGACGCGATCCCTTTTTGTGGAATATTGCCTGCGACTATGTGATCAATGCGTGGCTAGTCGAAATGGGCATTGGCGAGATGCCCACCCCATCCCTGATGCTAGATTTAGCCCTGGGTTTTGAGCATGAGTCTGCTGAAGCTCTGTACGATCGGATTGTCAAAGATCTTCGCCTGATGCGCCGCCTTCAAAAGGAACGCACCCTGCGCGGGGTGGGTAAAAGCGACATGATTGGCGATAAAGCCCCCTCCTGGTGGACAGGAATGGGCTGTGACCTCGATACCTTCTATCGCCGCGCCCTTTCTGAAGGACTGGACATTCACCTCTCTCAAGTCCAGCGGGGCAGCTTACCTGGCGATCTGATCGAAGAAATTAAATCAATTCTCCAGCCGCCGATTCCCTGGGATGTCAAACTCGGCCAATGGCTGGATCAGTACTTTCCGCCAATTGTCGCCAAGCGCAGTTTTGCCCGTGCCAGTCGCCGTCAGTCTTCCACTCCCGACATTCCCCGCGCCGTCTACATTAAGCCGCCAGAACTAATGGCTGCACGAACATTTGGGGTCGTCCTCGATACCTCCGGCTCGATGGATAAAAGTACCTTAGCACGGGGTTTGGGAGCGATCGCGAGTTATGCCATCAGTCGGGAGGTACCCCAAGTGCGAGTGATTCAGTGTGATGCGGGGATTCACGACATGGGCTACATTGAGCCAGAAAGCCTGCTAGAGACAGTAGAAGTCAGAGGTCGCGGTGGGACGGTATTGCAACCCGCGATCGAACGACTAGAATCAGCAGCCGATTTTCCCAAAGATGCACCGATCTTGATCATCACCGATGGTGAGTGTGATTATTTATCCTGCCGTCGTGCTCACGCTTATTTATTACCCGAAGGTGGTCGGCTGCCCTTTGACACTCGATCTCCCATCTTTCACTTCGATCGATCGACATAAGCAGCAGTACTGATTGATTGGTTGGAAAACCGCGTAAGCGCAGGGCGCAGATGCTGCCAACGCGAAGTGTCTCCCGTACCGAAAACTCAACAATCCCAGCCGTAATCAACAAACATAACAAAAGCTGATGATCATCATCAGATCCCCAAAAGTGAGAAAACTTTACAAACGTTAACAAAGAAGTTAGATTAAGGACATAGATAAATAAATACCGTTTCCCCGGAAACACAAGCAATCATAAACCAATGACCACAACCTTACAACGCACCCAGAAC
>JANNBD010000495.1:0-11074 GCA_031385105.1 Chamaesiphon sp. OTE_78_metabat_374 | reverse complement strand
GCTTTGAGACACCAGCATTCTATGGGAGAGGTCATGAAGATCTAAGCTCTGATCAAAAGAAGGAAATGGTTAAAGAGAGATTTTCTAGTGTTATTTGGACTGGATCACCGTTGGGAGCAAACAAAAAAAACAATGTTAATGAAGAATCTGATGATACTTAGCAGGTATTAAAGATTTATTGTAATAGGATGTCTGGTTTTAATTAGTAGATTACTTTACTAATTAAAATCTTCACAGTTAAGTACATTTGCAAAATAAGTTAAAGTTCTGACCACTCAACTGCATTAATAAAGCGAGAAAGATGCTTCACATTAGTTGTCACAGTTATTACTTCTCTTCCTGGGTATTCTTGCTTTAACCACAAAGCAGTTGCACAGATAATTAGATCGATATCTAGTGAATGTAATGGAGCTGTCGATTTACCTTCGATCTGGGCTTTTGCCCATAAACTAGCCGCTAAACTAACTATTTCGCCATTGACGACGGAAAATTCAATTGAGCCTTCACTTCTGAGCCGTTCTAATCCTTTCAATCCATCTGGCTTACCGCCCTTTTCAATATTCAAACATAAACTGCGCCGAACTTCGTAATCACACAGTTCTGATGTGAATAAAGCTCTACCTCGAATTAGCTGAGTATAAAACCACTCATTGAGAGCGATAGTTTTTACTGTTGAGTTAGGGTTACACAGTTGCCCTAATACTCCCGAATCGATTAGGATAATCATTGACAGTTAAAAAGTTGACGATCGGTCGATCTTTGATCGTCAAAAATTTCCATAAAAGTCTGGAAATCAGCTTCGGATTCTGGATCAATTTCGGTTTGCTTCATTAAATCGATGCGCTGTCTGAGTTGCTCTAGTCTAGTTCTAGTTATATCGATTAGATCGATTACCCGCTCTAATCCGGCGAGGCTGTCTAATAACTCAGCCGGAGTAGCACCATTTAACGCTGGGTTCTTTTCTTCCAGCCAGTTTTCAACGGTGTCGCTATTACCGAATACATCTATCGCGTGAATTTTGGCTTGACGCAAATAAATTTCTGATTGATATTTGACAATCTCTGTTTCTAGTTGAGACTTGATGATACTAATATCTGCGGTGAGAGTAGCTTCAGTCATAGATCGCGCTCGACAGATCGAGTAGTTATGTTTACTCTTTGTGTTAATTAATTATAGCTCTAAATAGTTAGGCTGTCGTTTTATGAGGAGGGATAATGAATGGCTTCAGGATAAGCTTATTTCCACATTCGTGAATCAAAATTAAAAGGCTGTGGAAGATCGATAATTAATCGTTGGCAGAGCCTCTCCTCTGGAGAATCGCATTGTGGGTGGAGAGGATTGATGAGATAATTAAACTCTTGAGGAACAATTGCGGATGGCGTGGCTAGGATTGAAGTTCTTGCTGAGTTAAGCCATTCGTCGCCCAAAGCTTGCAATGAAGATCTAGAGCTAGATAAGTACCAATCTGAGGGTAATCGATCGATATCTATATATTCGATCTCTAAATCATCTGGTATTTCTGCTTTAATAGCTACAAAAAAATCTCTTCTTACCGTCGGCACATTGAGATGAACGAATACTTCTAAGATAGCTAAAGATAGATGCTCTGCTGTATAAACCATTCGCTTACCTTTAGAATTCCACCGCCCGCCCACTATACTTGCACCTTCGCCACTAAAAGCACTCTCGGAAAATGTAGCTTCACAAATGCGCCAGATAATTTTACTCACATGTATACACCGTGTCTAATTGCATTTACCAGATCGATTACCCGATCTAATCCGTCTGAGCTGTTTAATAACTCAGCCGGAGTAACACCATCTAATGAGGGGTTCTTTTCTTCTAGCCAATTTTCAACGGTGTCGCTATTACCAAAGACATCTAGAGCATGAATTTTGGCTTGACGTAAATAAATTTCTGATTGGTATTTGACGATCTCTGTTTCTAGTTGAGATTTGATGATACTGATATCTGCGGTGAGAGTAGCTTCAGTCATAGATCGCGCTCGACAGATCGAGTAGTTGTGTTTACTCTTTGGGTTGATTAATTATAACTCTAAATAGTTATCTAATCGAGAACACCATCCAATAAGTTTTTAAAAACCTTGCCAATCTAGGGCGAAAGCTGCTAATCTAGGTGCGATAACTTCACTTAGCCGTTGACAAATGCCAGCCAGTAACATTCCCACCATCCAGCCGCATCAGATTCTCGTGCAACGTACTCAGATGGGCGGGAGTGAGTCGTACATTGGTACAGTGACGTTGCAATGGTTGGCCGATCGAGTAAAATATGCCTCGGAGATGAGTTTACTATCGGAGCAATATCAGGCAAAAGAGCGGAATATTGAAATTGATAGTGACAGCATCGAAGTGATTCAGCAGCGTCCATTAGATTGGACTAGACAGGCTGCTTTAGTTCAGTATTTAGCAGGGCGAACTACGCACAAATTCCCGCCAGTATTAGTTACAATCGATCGAGCTTGGATCGATAATATTCATGCGGATGAATGGGGAAGAGGTGGGAAAGCAACTGAGTCGGCGGCGATATTTACCGCCATTGAAGGGAATGAAAATGTTGGTTTATTAGATGTGGGTGAATCGGTGCGAATTTATGCCCTAGATGGACAACATCGGTTGATGGGTGTGCAGGGTTTGATGGAGTTATTAAGTACTGGTGAATTGGCTCGATACAATAAGGATCGAGATCCGACTGGGAGTAAAATAACTCGTACAGAGTTAAATACATCGGATGAATATTTAGAGAGTCTACCCCAGGAAACGATCGGGATTGAATTTATCTCAGCGGTGGTAATGGGGGAGACACAATTAACAGCGCGCAGGCGGATTCGATCGATCTTTGTCCATGTGAATTTGATGGCGGTGGCATTAAGCAAAGGACAACTAGCTCAATTAGATGAAAATGATGGCTTTGCGATCGTAGCGCGAAATATTGCTGTCAATCATCCGTTACTAAAAGATATCTCAGGACGCAAACCGCGTGTAAATTGGGATAGTGCAACGGTAGCGACGAAGACAACCGTACTGACTACTTTGCAAGCTTTGCAAGATATGGCAGCGAAATATCTTCAGTATCAATATCCTAACTGGAAACCCAAAGCCCAAAAAGGCTTAGTGCCCTTGCGTCCAGACACAGCCGAACTAGAAGCTGGAATGGCGGCTTTTAGTGAGCTGTTCGATCGAATGTCTCAATTTACTAGTTTCGGACGGTTGAAGGGGGAAGATACCCCCAAATTACGCCGCTTTAGCTTTGAACCTGGGGGTGGGGAGGGACATATCTTATTTCGCCCCGTCGGACAAGTTGCTTTTGCTCAAGGTGTGGGGATGGCGGTTTTTAAAAAACAAATGGCTGAAACCGAGGTTTTCCGTAAACTCGATCGCTATGATGCCGATGGTGGATTCAGTCAGATTAATACACCCCAATCCCTCTGGTATGGAATTTTGTACGACCCCAATAAGCAGCGGATTCTAGTATCTGGCAGGGATTTAGCGGCTAAGTTGATTGTTTACTTATTAGGTGGCGTGGACAATGATTTCGATCGAGCCGAACTCCGTCGTCAGGTAGCCGAAGCGAGAAGCATTGGTGAATATGCGATGAGCTTTGAGGGTAAATTAGTTACGCCAAAGGAAGTTGGTTTACCACCAGTATTGAGGTGATGTGCATCAATGCAAAACGTAAGTTAGCCCTCTAAACCAACGAAATCTCGAATTACCTTACTAATGCCAATAGTTACCCTAGCCAGCTTCTCAAAATCGATTTTGGCTACCGTATCTTTCGCTGCGTGGTAATGAGGATCACGAAAAGGTGCTGTATCAGTAATCATCAAAGCTTGATAACCCTGCTGCCAAAATGACCACTGATCTGACCAGCCAACACCTTGAATCGAGCTGGGTAACGCGACACCTTCAGAGGGAAACTTCGCTTGAGCGCGAAAGGAACGAATTGTATTCCGCAGCAATTCGCGCGAATCAATATCACTAATAAAGCCGATAAAGTTGCCCTGATTGGGATAGAAGAAGCTGAGTGGGAGTGGATATTGTTGGGTGCTTGCTTTATCGGAAAAATAGCCTAGTGTCTCCAAACTGAACATGCCAACGATTTTATCACCGTGTTGTTTAGCGGCTTGGGCATATACGAGACTGCCCATATTTTTTGTTTGGAAGTAGGGCGGTTCTTCATTGGTAAATTCAACAAATCTCAATGTTCGCAGCGGTTTTGTGCCGACAAATTCCCGTGCGAGGGCAAGGACTGAGGCTGTACCAGTTGCGTTGTCATTCGAGCCTGGGGCATTAACGGCACTATCGTAATGTCCGCCAATCACCAGGATTTCATCAGCGCGACTGCTACCAGGAATTTCGACTTCGAGGTTACTGAAAGTTTTTGCTTCAACTGTATATTGCTGCTCTCGAACTTTGTATCCCGCTTGTTCTAATTCTGTGGTGAGGAAATCTTTAGCAGCAACGAGATTTTGATAACTGTCAAAATTCCGGCGACCAATTTTCACAGCGAGGGTTCCAACATCACTTGTGAGTTGCTCTCTGAGTTTAATTTCGGTCGAATTCAGAGGCTCTAAATTTTGACGGTAGCTCTCTCCTGGCATCCACACCATCAATGACCAAGCGAAGATCGAGATCGAAGCGATAATAATCATAACGATGGCCAATCTCTTCAGAGCCGCACTGTCAATGAGGTTAAGTTTCACAGTTATTTAAAGACGTATTTGGTGGGTTGATCGTAAATTTTGGAGATTTTTATCGAGATTGGCTTTGGTCATGCTAATATAAGATACTCACATTTGGAAAGGTGGCAGAGTGGTCGAATGCGTCCGACTTGAAATCGGATGAGGTGAAAGCTTCCGTGAGTTCGAATCTCACCCTTTCCGTTTTAGACATAGAGGCCAGACTTGATATCGTATGATGTAGCCGATAACTTTGCCATTACTGTAAAGTTGTCGGCTACGTAGCTGTCAATCAAGGCACTGATAATTATGCTTGACATTCCTATTGGATCGAAGCTAGTCGAGCTAGGTTCATATGCTCAGAGGATGTTTAATCAACGAGTACTCAAATCATTTGCTCACGCTCGAAGCCTCAAATTAGAACTTGCATCGTTGGAAGTATTTAATCAGGCTTGCTTAGGTTGACACTACAGTGCGAGTTTGATAGTCATACTGATCGCCTTGACTCAATAAATGTACTGTTAGATTATGCAAACTCAGAGGTGACGTTTGACTAGAATCTAGATAATTTGTACGGGTTAATTTACCTGGATCAATAATCGTGATCGTACCTTTGCCAAGGACTTCAAAGGTGCCATCATCATTAAACGCCGCACAGGTATCCTCATCGATACCAATCCCTAACTTATCAGGATTTGCCGCGATCGCACTCATCAATCTTGCCATCCGATTGCGGTTGTGAAAATGTTGATCTACTAGTAATTCAGGAAAAATACCCAAGCCATCGGTTAAATCTACTAATGATCGATTTGGCGATTCACCACTAATTCCACCAGAAATCATCCGTTCCCCCACAATCGCCGCACCTGCACTAGTTCCAGCAAAAACGAGATCACCAGATTGAATTCGCGCTTGAATCGCTGCCATAAACTTACTACTGCCTAGCAAGTCACAGAGCCGCATCTGATCACCGCCAGTGAAGAAAACCCCTGTACAGTCGGCTAATGTAGTCAGCCAGCGAGATTCATCGCACTCTTTGGGCTGGCGAATATCCAGAATCTGTACCTGTTTAGCACCCATCCCTTTAAATATCTGGTAGTATCTGTCGCCCACAACGCTCGGTTCTTGAGATGCACAGGGAACAATACCGATTGTTGCTTTTTTCCCACCCGCACTCTCAAAGAAAGCTGCTAAGATACCGCAGCCATTCACCTTGTCTTCTGCTCCACCAATCACCATCACTGGGTAGTGGGTAGAAGTTACCATCGATTGTTGAGCCGTAATCGGCTTTACGTCAAGCATACATGTCACCGTGGGAAAGCAAGATCGAAGTTTACAAAGAGTCTGCGTAAACCTAAAACCTAATCCAGTCTAACAAATCCCAGGGGTCTAATTCACCTATTCTTCAACAAGACTTATTATCCATTTAATCCAAGCAAGAACTGTTGAAGATCTTCGATCGTAAGTCTTATCAGACTTTACATTATGCAAATCGGCATTACGCATCATTTCAATAATTTCTTTTTTACTTGGAACATCACCCGTTTTAAAATACAGCTCCAAAGTCTTCTTAAATATTCCTTGAGCTAAGATTAATTCAATTAATTCAAGTTTTCTATCAAAAATAGAAAGCTCAAATAATTTCACACCTCTTTCTGACAGTTGATACGCTGATGTCTTGTTTTCTTGCTTGCGCTCTATTAGACCTAAGTAAATAGCAGCATCAGAGTAATAACCTGCTTGCCTCCAACTAAAATCATATTCTTGAGTTATTTCTTCTTTACTCAATACAAGTTCTCTCTTTAGAAGTTCGCACAAATTAATTATGCGTGGAAAATAATCTGCTTGAGGAAAAGGAACATTCGGCTCTTGCCTTAGCAAAACCTTTTTCAAGGACTTTTGAATAACTTCAATATTTATGATATTTTCTTCTTGAATCGTATATTTTTTCTGATTGACTAGCTGGATTGAATTGTAGTGCCTACTATCAAAAAAAGAATATTCTCTTAAATGAAAAATACCATTTGTGTATGTCAAAAAGACAGGGCGCACTTTTTTACTTATCTTTTTCATCCACAATCGGTACGGATAAAATAATTGTCTTATGAGAAAGTTATCAGAGATGTCATTTTTTGCTTCGATGATAATCAAAGAGTTAGTACCTTCATACCCTCCATCAATTTCAATTTGAGAATTATTAACCTTTACGTTAAGTAACTCTTTCTTATCATTAAGATCGATACTAAAATCAAAAGATGATGAACTCATTCTGCCACTTATTGTCGGATACAAGTCCGACTCACCTGTAAAGTCTTGAATAATACCAGCGATGAATGCACAATTTATAGCTGTCGCCTCACTGGTAATTTCTTCAGGATTTAAGCTCTCGATAGAAACAGGAAAGGGTATTTTCTCGATCTCAATGTTATCTTTAACTTGAGTGAAGTCATGAAATGTTTCAAATTTACCAACAATATAATTACCCCTTGATGTGGGTAAAATAGATAGTTTGTTCTCCTTAAATATTTTGGGTGTCTGCGATCGATGGTCTAATTTTGCCATCAATCGAGGTTCTCGAAATTCTTTTATGTCGTTAGATGATATTGAAAAGTAATCTGAATTTTCGAGCTGATCTAATATTCGATGCTTTTCAAACAGTTTCTCCCAAGCAGCATCATTTTTAGACTCACTCATAATTCTTGATCAATACTTCCTCTACCTCACCTCTTTTTTCACCATCGGAATTGATCGATCGATTAGCCTTGATAATATGGATATGGTAGTCTGAATAAAGATCTTTGATAAAACCCACACAGGAGTTAGATTGCATAAATTTAATCCCCTGTTTATTTAAGCTGTCGCAAGCTTCTTTTAGTCTAATTTGATCGGACTCATTCCATCCACCTTGGATATATCCTGTGAAATTAGCACTGCCTGAAACAGGATGATAAGGAGGATCTAGATACACGAAAGAATTTTTATCTGCTGCTTGCAGAATCGTTTCATAATCTGTGCCTTCAATCCGAATATCATTAGAATTCAAATAGGAACTTACAGCTCTAAGAGTTGGTTCGTTGACGATATTTGGATTTTTGTATTTTCCAAATGGTGAGTTAAATTCACCGGAATTGTTCACACGATACAATCCATTATAGCAAGTCTTGTTTAGATAGATAATTCTCGATGCTTTCTCTACACTAGTCAATTCTTCAAATGTTTTTGTCCGGTCTAAAGCACGTATTTCATAGAAATAATCGGACTCGTTTTTGTGTTTTTGAAGATCTATAATCAGATGTTCGAGATCGTCTTTAATCACCCGATAAACATTGACAAGTTCAGAATTGAAGTCGTTAATAATCGCATTTTTGGGTTGGAGGTGAAAGAGTACCGCACCTCCGCCAATGAAGGGTTCAATATATGTCTTGATTCCTTTCGGTAAATGCTGCTCGATCTCCGGCATTATTTGTCTTTTACCTCCTACCCATTTTAAAAATGGTGCTACCAACTTGTTTTTTGCCATGACCAATTTAGCGTACTAAAGTACTATAGTATCACTAATTGACCACGAATTTAATCAGCATGATCGTACGCCAAACCTTAATCCACCATTAATTTTCAACTAATCCCGCTAGTTTATTCAGTTGTTGTACCAATAGGCTCAAGAATAGCCCTACATCGGTAACGACTCCGATCGACTCGATCGAGCCACGATCGCTTAACTTGGTCACTACGGCGGGATTAATATCGATACAGACCATTTTCACACCTGCGGGGGTCATATTGCCGACTCCGATCGAGTGGAGCATACTCGATAGCATTAAAATCAGATCTGCACCTTCAATTAGACGGGCATATTCTGCCTGAGCTTCGATCAGATCCATCTTAGTATCTGGCAGGGGGCCATCATCCCGAATCGATCCAGCGAGGGAGAAGGGGACATTGTGTTTGACACATTCGTACATCACCCCGCTGCGGAGTACGCCCTGCTCGACAGCCTTGGCAATACTCCCACACCGACGAATCGTATTAATTGCCTTGAGGTGGTGGCGGTGTCCGCCGTGGACGGATACGCCGAGTTGCATATCTACGCCCAAAGAGGTGCCCATTAATGATTGCTCGATATCGTGAACGGCGATCGCATTTCCGCCTAATAAGGCATGGACATAACCTTCACGAATTAGTTGATTCAGGTGCTCACTACCCCCAGTATGAATTACAACTGGACCAGCTACTACGGCAACCTTACCACCTCGATCGCGAATCCGGCGCAAATCCCAAGCAACCTGCTCGACGACTAGTTCAACCCGCCGTTCGCTAGATACACCCGCACCCATAAAGCTAAATTCTTCGGTGTTCTTTTTCAGCGTAGTAGTCGTGCGTTTTGTCCGAATTCCGGCACTCCCCACCACGACTGATTCACCCACATGCAAGTCTCGCAGCAGCTTACACCGAGCCACCGCACCTGTAGCCGCCTGCGTCACGGCAATTGCCCCATCCATCCGCTGTCCCTGCACCAAAATCCACTTACCCGCGATCGAGATTTCCGTAGGATAGATAGTAGTTGCATAAAAATCATCCGCAGCGACACCTGGCTGAGTCACTGGGGCTAGTCTTGCCTCTGAAATGTCTGGAGCAGTATCAACCGCGCCGAGGTCGATTAATTGCCCCATAATGTCCGCCATGACAATCGCATCGGGTGCAGAAACTTTCACCTCCGCCACCGATGTATCCAACCGCTGTTCGCCGAGCTTAAAATTGGCAACTTGAAAACTGCCACCGCCTGCAACGATCGTATCTAGAGCACGATTTACCAAGCCGGAGTCGAGCAAATGTCCTTCCAGCCTAATTGTGCGGTTTTGGACTGTAGATAATTGGGGTGATTCTTGATGGGCTTCCGTTACTCGCAGCGTCAGACATTTAGCAGCTCCACCAGCTTTGAGAAATTCTGTCAGGGGTGTTTCAACTACCGTAAAACCGCGTTCTTCCAACGTCTGTTTTAAGCCATCACTGACTTTATTCATCACCACAACTCGGTCGATATTTACCGTATTGCAAGCAAAATTGACAGCATCCGCTTCCTCGATCGCAATCCGTTTTTCTGCCGGAACTCGTAATTCAATCAGACGATTGGAATATGTATCAAACGCCGCTGGATAATATAATAAATACCCATCTGTCAGCGGACAAAAGCAAGTATCTAGGTGATAGAACCTGCGATCGACTAACCGTAAAGATAATACTTCAACATCTAGCCACTCAGCTAAATAGGGATGAGAATCAAGCTGCGATCGAAAGCCATAACCCGCCCATAGCCAGCCGCCAGCTCGATCGATTAGCGCATCACCCGCACCCTCAAACGGTAAATTCTTCGGCAACAAATGTACCTTATATCCCTGACTTTCAAACCACGCTTGAAAATGAGGCTCCTCACCCTGCCGTTCGGGATGAAAAAAGCGACTGAGGACAACAGTATTACCCAATATTAACCCCGCATTCGCCGTAAATACCATATCCGGCCAACCCTGTTGCGGTTCCACCAGATCGATCTCTGCATAGGTTTGCAATACTTGATACAGCTTATCCCATTGAGCTTCAGCTACGTCTCGACTCGATCGATGAATATTCCCCTCCATCCACGGATTAATCACATAATCCACATCATAATGATGGGGCGCACACATCAAGATTCGCATTTTATCAGTCATAGTTTAGGGGCTAATGGTGGGCAACTAAGATGTAAAATCCCCTCCGTGGAGGGGTGCCTGTAGGACGGGGTGGGTAAAGATGTACGCAACAAATCTAATAATCAAAAACTGTCGCGCCACCTGTGTAGAGGTAATTTATCTACCAGAGACACAGGTGGCTAGATCCTGCAACTTTTAATTTGCGGCTTATCAACATTCGCCTCGCCAACGACATAGGCAATCGCACGAGGATTATCCACCTTCTTCGAGGCATTGGCAATCTCCAACCCGATCGCATTGCCATCGCCGTCATAGTCCAATACCAATCCTGGAGCGATTTGTGCCGTTTCCTCAACGGTCATTTCGATGAAAGTAATTTGTAAAACATCTTTGTCTGGGTCATAAATAACTTTCATTGCACGCTATATCCTTTGCGGCGATCGTGAATTAGCTCATCGATCGGATCTGAACTGAAAAATCTACTGCCTTAATCCTAGCCATAGGTAAGACTAGTCCAATGTATCACGGGCGACAAAAGTTCGGATAGTTTCTTCTGGCTAATTGCTCGATGTCAATCTGTCTCATACCTGGATCACTTGTGCAGGGTATCAGAGACGCTTTGATGGATGGTAAGATTTACAGCGAGGATAGATTGAGAATTTTACGCTGTGTGAGGCGATCGTCAGTATCGGCA
>JANNBD010000491.1:0-3032 GCA_031385105.1 Chamaesiphon sp. OTE_78_metabat_374 | reverse complement strand
CAGCGGTTAGAAACCGCTGTCTTGTCGTTTTTTTATTCGGGGGTAACCCCCGTTGGCGGAGCCTCTCCCCCAGGAGAATAAAAACGCCGCTGCTCGTAATGCAAAGTCCGCCTACGCGGACTAATAAACTAGTCCGCGTAGGCGGACTTTGCAACAGTAGCCACGATTTCAATCGTAGGCGTTCTACAGGTAGCAACTTAGGTTAATTAGTGAATAGTGGGTATGTTATTCCTGCTTCCCCAGTCCCCCAGTCCCCCAGTCCCCCAGTCCCAACACATGACATACCTACTAGCAGGCGATCTTGGCGGTACTAAAACGCTGCTGAGACTAGTCAAGGCTGAATCGCCAGATCGATCGGAATTTGAATATAGCTACAAGAGTCAAGAATATAGCAGCCTCGCCTCGATCGCGCAGGAATTTCTAGCCGCAGCACGAACCAAGCTGGGATCGAAAATTGTCGTTCAAGCCGCTTGTCTAGCCATTGCTGGCGCGGTGATCGATCGTGCTTCGTACTTGCCAAACCTCGATTGGCACATCAGTGCCGACGAACTTCAGCACCAACTCAAGATCCCCCAGGTTGAACTGATCAACGACTTTGCGGCGATCGGCTATGGAATTGCTCTATTGCCACCACAAGACCTCCACACCATCCAAACTGGACAAACTAGAACGAACGCCCCAAAAGCAGTAATTGGTGCTGGTACAGGGCTGGGTGAGTGCTTCTTGATCCATAATGGCATCAACTATCAAGTCATTCCTACCGAGGGTGGACATACAGACTTTGCGGCTCGATCGATCCAAGAATTTGAGTTTGTGCAATACTTATGTCATCAGCAGCAGCTCACCCGAATCTCCAACGATCGAGTCGTCTCTGGGCGGGGGATTGTAGCGATTTATCAGTATCTCCGCGATCGTGGCAACCTTCCCGAAAATTTCGATATTGCCGCTGTAGTCAAACTGTGGGAATCCCAATCTGAGAAACTCGCCGATCCTGCTGCCTTGATTTCCAAAATGGCGATCTCTAAAACCGATCCACTTGCCCAAGCCACCATGCAGATGTTTATCACTGCTTACGGTGCTGAAGCTGGAAATCTCGCCCTCAAGACTCTCCCCTACGGCGGACTGTATCTCGCTGGTGGCATCGCCGCTAAGAATCTACCCCTACTTACTGACGGAACTTTTACCACTGCCTTCAACGACAAAGGTAGAGTCAGCGACTTGATGGGTAAAATACCTGTATATGTAATTCTCAATCCGCAAGTCGGCTTGATCGGCGCAGCAGGGCAAGCGGGGAAACTAGGCTTTAGGCTTTAGGGTTTAGGCTTTGTTGCTCTAGGGTTTGGATACTTTGTTTCTTCCCACACTCCTTATCCCCAAGTCTAATCCCTAAAGCCTAAAGCCTTCTGTCTAAAGTATTAAGATTGTCAATGAGAAAAACATTAAAAGATTATAAAGGTTATACTAGAATCGCAGTGGTGCTAATAAAGGAGGGCTATGTTTCTTAGACTAGCAAATGAACATCGGGAATTTGTCAAAGACTTGGTAATGAGCCTACAAGCTCTAGCTACTGTCTTAGAGCGGCGTGGCTATGAAGCTGCTTGCTATACTTGTGGCGATCAAATGAATAGTGCAAACTTCATGGTAAGTTTGACCGAAAATCATCTGATTCGGTTTTTGGTATCTGATTACGGGATTACCTGGACAGAACTGCGGGACGATCGCGAATTGATGAAACTAGAAGGTGCCGAAGCCATCTCACAATTGCAAGAACTTGCAGATCTGCTTAAAGTGCAGCTCCATAACGATGCACATATCTTGATCGGTTAGATCTAATCAGGGTTGACTATTTACCGATCGATGAATTGACGATTGGGTGTTGACCATAGAATGGGACTGCGCTTGACCAATCAGGACGCTCTCCTCGATCGTAGGCAATCCGCGCCAAAGCTAGCACACCCACCACAGTATCGGCAAGATTGGCCGATTGTGGAATAACGTGGTGATGTGAGGGATTGAAATCAGCGATGTGGGTATCCCAATCAGCAGCCGAAAATACGCTGTCAGTAAGGATCGTCTCTAACTCCTGGCGACCGATATTTAGATTGTAAATTGCGCCAAATACTTCGCCGCGTTGAGCAGGCATCGAAACTGCAATTGGACCAAATTGCTGGGATTGCCATGCGATCGCCGCTAGACTAGAAATCGTAAATACAGGGATGTTTAGCTGTTGCCCCAATGTCCGTGCCGTAACAACGGCTAACCTGGTACCAGTGAACCCTCCAGGCCCCTTGGCAACGGCAATCCAGCCCAGTTCTTGCCAAGTCTGGGGACTTAGAAATTCGAGTAGATGGGAATGAAGATAATTAGAAGTTTCTCGTCCCAAATCCCATGTCTGGCAACGTAGATCATCAGCATTACTACTAATTGCTAAACCTAATGCAGGGCTACTGGTATGTAATGCTAGACCGTATTTCATGAATTGGTGAATAGTGGATAGTGGATAGTGGATAGTGGATAGCCCACCATCTAGGTTTGGGGCATATCACTAGTGTGGATCACTACTTATCATTCAATACCTAACGATCGAGTTCCAAATTATCGCTACACTTCATGATAATTGGGAACAGGCTAGGATAACAAAAAAGATATTTGGATCGATCGATATGACTTTTGCTGATGCTGGATCTAATTCTAACCCTCAGACGCTCCGAGAAAAATACCTTCAGACGATCGAAGAAATAGTTGTGCGGATTCTGACTGGTAAACAGATTATCTCAAAAGAATATATTTATCAAATCCTGACTGAAAAAATCGAATTGGGTACCAGTGAAGTGTTTGAAGGATGCCTGAGTGACACAGTGCTGGGAATAGAGCGAGAAATTGCCAGTCAAGCTGACGCAGTAAAACAGTCTAAATTGGGGCATAAGCTCAACGCGCTCAAATGGATTGAGACAGCCTTGGGAAACGTCCAAAATGAACGCCAAGCTGTAGCTGCTGTAACTGCTACGATCGATCGAATCGTTACCGCCGAG
>JANNBD010000486.1:0-14816 GCA_031385105.1 Chamaesiphon sp. OTE_78_metabat_374 | reverse complement strand
GGCGTTCGCAAAGCGTCTGCCCTAGCAGAAGCCTCTCCGTTGGCAGAGCCTTTGCCTCAGCAAAAGGAGAATCGTCTTGGTTCAAAACTAAATCAGCATTATCAAAAATCAGTAAGCATCGATGTTTTTGTAAATACTTGATAGTTTTGTCGATCGCTACTGGCAAATTTTTAGACAATTTTGCACTTCTACCGCCACCGACTTCTTTGATGATGATCTCCAAAACATTAATTAGTTGAGGTGCCTCTGCCAACGAGATCCAAACTACCCGATCCAATTTGGTAGCTAAATTTTCGGTCAGTTTTCGCACGAGTGCGGTTTTGCCGATTCCTTTGATCCCATCGATCAATATTAACCGCTGCTCTGATTCGATCCAAGCTTGCAATTGCCACAATTCGGCTAGTCTACCGTAAAATCTCGATCTGCCGACCCGACTGGTTTCGACTGTCGCTGTCGTTAGCTCTGGTAAGATGCTATCTGCGTTTAATTCTTCCAATACTTGTCGCAAATTATACTTATTTACTTTTGTACTGAGTAACTCAGATAAGTACTTCCACAGCCGAACAGCTCTATTTTTGACTGTTTGTTCCTGATAAATCTCGATCTGGCGATAGGAACCACCTTCCCATGCCACCCCCAGAATCTCTCGCTCGATCGGTTCTAGCCGTCTACCACGCTGCTGCATCGAGAGTCGATCGAGGATTGTCAAGGACTGATTGAAGTTCATAATGACTTTGAACTATAGATAAATGACAGTGTATCATCTATCTTCTTTCTCAGGACAGGATCAGTTTTGGACTGCTAACTACTGATCAATCCGTACAAAAGCGGTTGCCAAGGCTCAAAATTACTTAGACAAATCGTAAAAACTACGCTACATTACGCTTGTTTGTAAGTTGAGTACTTCGAGGTACTGACAACTATTCTTCTTACCAGTAATATTGTAAACATGGTGCTTCAAACGAAGGCTTTCACGGGAAGCTAGACTCGATTTTTAGAGTAAAGCATACCGCGAACTGACACAAGCAAGTTTTGCCACTGGTACAAATTTGCACTGTGACAAGGGCTATGTCGTTCGCAGCACACAACCAAAAAAATTGTTTCATTTCTATTGTACCAATGCTGACTATAGAGTCTCAAACTCTACAGGTTTAGTACATGGCTACAACGACTTACTTTCTTCATTGCATCTAATTTCTTGTTCACTTGACGGCTTGAAGCCAAGGTAAATATGCGTCGGTTTATTGTCTGCTGTTTGATCGCAGGTTGGTTAGGTGCTTGTCCTCAGTTGCTTTCACCAGCAATGGCGCAAGTACCACCAGTAACACCAACATGTTCGATCGATGGCATTCCTACCGAACGAATGGTGCCGAATGTTCCACTGGCTAATCGGTTGGAGTCTAGCAGCTCTTTTCGGGTGAAATGTACTGGAATTATTGCTGGTAACTTGCGCTTATCTTTGGGGGCAAGCAGTAAACAGTCCAACGTCTCTACTCGATTCCGATTAGTCAGGACAAGCGGAATCTTGGCTGCGAATCCATCGGATTATACCGATCTTCCAGTGTTGATTCCATACAAAAGTCTTAGTGGCACAGACACTGGGGATGTGCTTTACCAAGTACAGGTAATCTCTAGCAATGGCTATCTGCTGCCTGCTGCGCCAGATTACGCTGTCAAGCTGCAAGCTGAATTAGTCCAGTGATGAATTGTAAGTTGCTCAAATTCGCTACTTTTACTCAAAAAATCATACATTAAGTTCAGATCATGAAAAAGATTCTTGCTTCCATCGCTACTGTTGTTGCTTTAACTGGTCTTGCTGCTGGTGCTCATGCGGCTGGCGATAATACTGCTGCTGGTGGTTCTTCTACCGCAGCGGATTTCAACTCTGAGCATACTGGTAGCGTAACTCCTACTTGCTCTTTGAAAGTTGATAATGGTGCATTACCAGCAACAGCAGGATTAGTTTCTAGCTTGACATCTACTACAAAGGGCAAAATTGCTACTGTCTGCAACAGTGCAACATCTAATTTAGCTGTGTCAATTGATAGTACAACTCCTGCGGCTGGTAATGTACTTGCTGCTACTCTCACTGGTTATTTGGAGTCATTTGAATTGACTGGTGGTACTGGTCCATATGCTGCTATCCCTGCTGGTTTTATCACTACATCCACTACGAGTGACCTCACTAATGGTTATTCCGCTACCGCTGCCACTGTAGATGTTGCTGCAAAAGTTGCCGTAGGTAGTACTTTCAACTTACCTGCTGGTGCTTATATCGTTAAAGTCAAAGCGACTGTAACTCCATAGTCTATCGCGATTAGGGTTATTTGTTAATTCATTCTCAATCCAGTTCGGTTAGTCAGTGACTAAAGTAGCTGCTTATCAGTCCGCGTCGGCGAACTGATAAGCAGTTAGCTATTATTTTAGTCGAACTGGATTGAACTTATTCTCACAATCAAAAGAAGGTAAATTATGAAGAAATTTTTTGCCATTTTTATCGCATTGAGTAGCATTGCTACTGGTGCTCAAGCGAATGGCGATAATACTGGTAGCGGTGGTTCTAGTGCTGCCGAAAGTTTCAATTCTGTACACAGTGGCGCAGTGATTGCTACTTGCTCTCTCAAAGTTGAAGATGGTGCATTGCCAAACAATCAAGATCTTGTTAACAACTTAACATCTTCTACATTAGGCAAAATTTCCACCGTCTGTAACAGTGCAGGATCTAACTTATTAGTTAATCTGGATACTGGTGTTGCCCCAACGCAACCTAACTACCAAGAGTTATTCAAATTAAATGCTGGTACTGGCGCATACCCAGTTGCTGCAATGAGTGGTTTTGGAAGTACTTATTCCAAAGCTAACCTCACAAATGGTTACTCTAACACTCCTTCTACTTTAGCTGTTACCGCTAGAGCAATTGTCCCAACAACTCAAGTGCTAGCTGCGGGAACTTATACTATCAAAGTTAAAGCTACTGTAACGCCCTAGTTCGTAGCAATATATATTTGTCTCTGATAGGCAATAACCACAAGCACAATCAGAAATCGATCTGGTTGTGCTTGTATTTTAAGAAATCTTTTTATCAAAATCATGCGAATTTTAGATCTAAAAAAAATAGCTTATAGCTTAGGTATTTGGACAGTTGCAAATACATTTAGCTCGATCCCTGCGTGGGCACAAAATTTTACGGTTGCACCGATGGTAACGATCTCCGAAGCTCGTGGCGGGCAGGCAAAGGGATCGATTATCTTATCAAACAACGGTAAAGAACCGCTACGGATGCGGGTATATGCAGAAGATTTTACATACGATCTCAAGAAAGGTTTTGTGAGCATGGGCAAGCACGAGCGTAGTGCCGTGCCTTACTTACAATTTTCACCCAGAGAGTTAGTCATTCCGCCTGGAGTTACCCGCAGCGTTCGTGTTTCAACGACTCTACTTCCTAGTCTGCCAAATGGTGAATATCGGGCAGTAATTTTCTTAGAAGATCTTAAGGAAAGAACAGTTAAATCCGACAATACTAATGCAGTAATAATTAAGTCTAGAGTAGCGTCAGTATTTTATATCAGTAAAGGTACTAATAGTAGCGATTTGCAGTTAAATACAGCAGCATGGGATAACACTGCTAAAAAACTTAGTTTTATTTTAACAAATAAAGGTAGACAATCTGCATTTCCCGATGTTAATTGGCGAATGACAAAGGATGGTAAAGAAGTTGCCAAAGATCGGCTCAGAGGTATATTAGTCCAGTCAGAAAATGAACGAGAAGTAGCTTTGAGTTCTAATGGTAAGGATATATCATTGGCGAGTGGTAGCTATGTATTGGCAGGTGAAATTATTGTACCTAGTAAAAAAGCCATACCATTCAGTATTAAAGTAGCTATTCCCTAAAATAATTGAGATTGATTGTGGTGGGTAATACTCACCCTACTTTGATTAATTGATTTTAAAATTTCTATCTAACAATAACTATCTCCATCCGATCGAGGTTAAATTAAGGTGCTAGCCCGATGGAAAAATAGCCCAGAGGACTTTAAGCAAAGTGGACAGTCGAGAAACAGAGAAATATTTACCCAGAATACTATTAGTAACTACCCTAATCATTTGCCAAATATTGACTGCTGCTCAAATAGTTTTAGCTCAATCAACAAAGGCACCACTAAATAGTCCAGTTGTTCAACAAGTTGCACCATCTGGATTCGGTAAATTTACGCCGAACCTATTACCCGTTGGCTTAATTGTTAATACTAAAAGCAAATTAGAAAGTTTTTCAGTATTAGGTCAGGAAAATGAATCGGAAGCAGTTAGTTTTGAAGATTGGCTCTTACCCTTTGATGAATTAGCCCAAGCTCTTGGTTTTAAAATCAAAGAAATAGATGGTCAACTAGAACTATCTACCGCTAGTCAAAAATTTAGAATGCCAGCGAATAAAGTAGTTGGAAATCGAAGCTTGGGACGAGCAATTTTAGTCCGAGATTTGGCGGCAATTCCTGGTTTCAAGGTTAAATTTGACATTTATCAATATGCGATAAATGTCACGATGCCAAGTGGTGTAAAGGATGAGTTTGGAGTTGACGCACCACCTGTAGTTCTTGATGGATTAGATCGGGTAAAGCCTTCTAGCGATTTTGGCATGAGCATCATCCAAGAACGCCTGAATACCTCTGGTACAGTTGGCAGTACGACTAAATCGGAGATTCAAGGAGAACTGCGGGCGGCAGGAAATATCTTGGATGCTGGTTGGTATCTTCGGTTTAATCAGCCATCAATTGGGGACACCAAAAATTGGAATCTCAGCGATGGGGTAATTTTGCGCCAGCGCAGTAATGACGATCTGATTATTGGTTCCCAAAGTCCGTTTTGGCGGTTTAGGAGCACAGCCACAGGTACTTATTGGGGAGCTACCACAGTCTATCGACAAGGTTTTGAGCCGCCTGTGCGGTTTTCAGGCGGTGATTATGTCTTATCAGAACGGCTCCAAGCTCGTCGTACTGGCAGAACAATTTCAGGCCGAGCCGAGCCAGGAACGCTAGTACAGCTAGTTAAAAACGATCGAAATGTACTAGTAAAAGAAATTCTCGTTGATAGTTCTGGTGTTTATCGCTTCGATAATATTGTCGTTAGCGGTAACTTAGACAGCGACTCGATCGGGCGAGATTACAAAATCTTACTCTATCCACGGGGACAACTAACCGCCAATCCGATCGTTCAAGATATTACATTTACTAGTTTCTCTGGTCAGATTCCGGTTGGTGCTAGTGCCATTGTCGTTTCCGCAGGTGGCAATCGGATTAGTTCTGGCAATTTCGGCTCATTTGATGCTGCCCAGGGTGGTGTGCTGTATCGACGCGGTATCTCCGATAGTCTTACTATTGGGGCTGGGGTAGCATTCGATCGATCTATTAAGGGAATTGGCGAATTATTCTGGCAACCGAGCAATCCACTAGAAATTTCGATGTCTGCGGCAGTCGGTGGTCAGCAATCAGACTATATTGGGCGACTAAACTATCGCCCTTCCAATAATTTTAGTCTGACCAGCACTAGCGACCAGCTTTCAACTAGTGCCAATGCTTATTGGCGAGTTGCTAATAATTACTCAATTACCAGCAGCTATGAGAGCCTAAGAGGTGCGGCGATTGGCGGCGAATACTTTACCAATGATATCAATACTTCGACGCGCCTAGCGGCTGATATCGATACTAGAGGCAAAATTCGGACTTCTGCCAACCAACGCTGGAACGATCTCCAAGCAAGTTATCAAAGTAATGAATCGGCTCTCAATGCTCAACTAACCTACCGCTTGTCCAATATAGATCAAAGCGATAGTGGCCACGAATTTGTCCTCGGTTATCAGAATAGCCGCCAACCGACCAATACAACCCTGACTAGTGCCTTGTGGCGGTATCGTTCCCCAGATCGGGTTGGAGATGGTCGATCACTGTGGCAAACTGAGCTGGGCTATGGCTTTAGTGGTGTCGGTAGCGGCATTCTCGCCAATGCCGATCTGAATTTTATTCCTGGGCTACAACTTAGGGGTAGTTATCGCGGTGTGTCAGACAATTCTACTCAGGGTAGTTACGCGATCGAACTTACTACTACCCTCCTGACTAGCGGCGGAATTAGAGGTACATTCGATAAAGTCGAAGACTTCCGCACCGTCGGGAAAGTCGTCTTCCAACCATTCCTAGACAAGAATCAAAATGGTCGCCAAGATGCCGGAGAAGAGAGCTACTGGGATCCTCTGCTGATTCGGATCAACGAACGCCCATTGGCTCAGTATCGCCCATCTGTTACTAACGATCGAGCCGATCTCAATCTCCCTAGTGGTAGCTATCGTATGGATATCGATCCGGCTGGCTACCCGATTAATTATCGTAGTCGCACCGATGCCCTGAGGGTAGACGTAGTTTCTAGCGGTATAACTACAGTAGCCGTGCCGCTGGTGCCTGCCTATGTAAGTATTGGCGTTGTCAAAGATGCCAAAGGCGACGCGGTAGCTGGTGCCAGAGTCGAAGCTACTAACACTCGAACAAAAACCAAGGTATTCTCAATTACCAATGATGCTGGATTCTATACCCTAGAAGGTTTAGAACAGGGCGAATACCAAATCAGTGTCAGCGGACTTCCCAGTACCCCCAACCAACTAAAAATCACTGTTAGCTCCCAACCTAGTCAAGAGCTAAATCTCACCGTCACTATCCCTGCTGAGAATACACAGCCGCCTGTTTCTGCACCACCAGCAGCTTCTCCCCCAGTCCCAACTTCACCAGTCTCAAAACCACCAGCATCATCTCCAACTTCCTCGCGACTTGTTTTACCCATGATCTATGTGAGCAAAAGTTTCTAGATCGCTACAACTGCTTCGATCTCGATCCTTGACGAATTTCTAATCGATATCCCAGCTCCCTGACTATACGCGATCGCTTGCCAACTGCATTTAGCAATGACTTACGTTAAAATAAGACCTAAGAGTTAGCGATTAAAGTTTTAATGTTACTCCCAGAACTGACAGAACAAGCCTGTAAACTACCACAAAGCGATCGATTATCACTAATCAACGCACTAGTGGATTCACTCCAACAAATCGATCTTACTCAAAACTGGCATTATCTTGTTGCCCGCTCTCACCCTTGGCGCAAACAGTTGTACATCAAAGGTACCAAAATACTTGCTTCACTAGTTTGGCAAGATGCGATTGCAAATCAAATGTCCCCCGCGCAAGTGGCTGAAAATTGGGATTTACCCATAGATATCGATCTCCGAAATTATGGAATACTGCCAAGTCAATCGATCATTAATTGAGTTGGAAGCCAAGGAAGAGCAGTATCGCCTAGAAGGAGTCGATCTGTGACTTTACGAATGCTCCTAGATGAAGATTCACAGGCAAAATATTTAGTTAATCTTCTCAAAGCAGCAGGATACGCACTGAAAAATCAATTTGTTATTCTCAATCAGTGGAATTATTGATTATTGTCCTGATGTCGATCGAGTGAGAGTGTAGATAGTAGTAGGAATAATGAATATACCTGGAACTGAATAATTTCAGTAATCATTATTCTTAGCTCATCACATCATGATTCTTAAGGAATCATCCCCCGATCGTGAACAAAAATCTGATGATCCTCGCTGTTGCTAGCTGTGCTAGCTTCTGGGCAACTCCTAGTCATGCCAACGAACAAGGTCAAATAACCTTCGCCGGAACAGTACTACCGCAATGTTCCTTTTCCATGTTTAATGATGTTCCCTCCGGTGGTAACAGTGCGAAATTTGCGGTGGTAGGCAATCATGGTTCCATCACAACAATATGCAATACTGCCAGTACATTGTCAGTCAATGTTGATAAAGTCGCTAGTGGTATCAACAACAGTGATCCGAAGATTCGCTTTGCAACTGGTGGCACCGGAATCTACACCCACGCTCATCAAGGTAGTGATTATCAACAAACGGCTATCTTCAACAGTCAGACAGTTACTAGTGCGATCGGTGATACTGCCAAGATTGAAGTCGATTTACCAAATGCTACTATTAACACAGTTATTGTTTATGCCAGCCTTACTCCTCAATAGCCCAGCAATTCTCGTTTAAATTTTTTTGTGCTGTTTTTAGGCGTTTATCAGCCATTTAGCAGCACGATCATCAACGACAAGATAGCACTTCCAACCATTCTTGTAATCGAAAATATGAGAGCAGTTTCTATCATGATAACTTGTGCTCAATAGCAGTAAATAACAAAACCGCTCCCACCGAAAGCAGCAACTTTAAATTCAGTATCAATCCCCGAAATTATAGAATATTGCAAAGTAAATAGGTCATTAACTGAGTTATAAATCAAGAAAGAGCCGTATCACGTAGTAGGAGTCGATTTATGACAACCAAAGATAAATTCATTTGCATCAGCTACGGCTTAATTGGCTTGTTAGCCTTACCAGCTACCTGGATCAACAATATCGCCTTCATGCAGCAGCCCAATAATTCCTTCATGGATTTTGTGAATGCTGCCTACGTCAATGCCGCCGCCGCTTCCCTCTCCAATGATTTGCTGTTTATCGCAGTCGCCGCATCGATGTTTATGGCGATCGAAGGCAAGCGCGTCGGCGTTCGCTACGTCTGGCTCTACCTCGTCTTCTCCGGCCTCATCGCCATCAGCGTCACCTTTCCGCTATTCCTCCTCGCCCGACACCTCAAGCTTACCAAAGAGCTGACTGAGCAAGTCTCGATCAAATCCTAGTCCGAAAAATCCCCTCTTGGAAAGGGTGCCCGTAGGGCGGGGTGGGTAGATCTACGCCGCAAGCCATTCGGCATCCCTCACCCACAAATCGAGCGCGGATGATACCATAAATAGATAAGAAAGCTGTAACGATATAAATACTTCAGCACTCATAATTTTTAGATTAAACTCCCCCATCGCTTGCCTCCTATGCTGAAAAAATTATTTGGCGATCCCAACGCTCGCAAACTGAAAAAATATCAACCGATCGTTGCTGAGATTACACTGCTAGAAGAAGAGATGCAGCAGCTCAGTGACGAACAACTCAAGGGGAAAACCACAGAATTCAAGCGCAGACTGGAGCAAGCAAACAACGATGAGGAAGAAAAAGATCTCCTCGATGAACTCCTACCAGAAGCCTTTGCCGTAGTCCGCGAAGCTGGCAAGCGCGTCTTGGGCTTGCGTCACTTCGACGTGCAAATGCTGGGGGGTATGGTGCTCCATGAGGGGCAGATTGCTGAGATGAAGACTGGGGAAGGTAAAACCCTGGTTGCGACCCTCCCAGCCTATTTAAACGCCCTCACAGGTAAAGGCGTTCACGTGATCACCGTTAATGATTACCTGGCACGGCGGGATGCGGAATGGATGGGACAAGTTCACCGCTTCTTGGGCCTATCAGTTGGACTGATCCAGTCGGGGATGAATCCGCCCGAACGGAAGAAAAATTATAACTGCGATGTCACCTACGCCACCAACAGTGAATTGGGCTTTGACTACCTGCGTGACAACATGGCAGAAGCAATGGGCGAAGTCGTTCAGCGTCCATTTAACTTCTGCGTAATTGACGAAGTAGACTCAATCTTGATCGATGAAGCGCGGACTCCGCTGATTATTTCTGGTCAAGTCGAACGCCCAACGGAGAAATATCTCCAAGCGGCAGACATTGCCCGTGGCTTGAACAAAGAAAACCACTACGAAGTGGATGAAAAAGCCCGAAATGTCCTGCTCACCGATGAAGGTTTTGCTGAAGCAGAGCGACTCCTCGGTGTCACAGATCTTTATGACGAAGCCGATCCTTGGGCGCACTACATCTTTAATGCAATTAAAGGGAAGGAACTATTTACCCGCGACGTTCACTACATCATCATGAATGATGAGATCACGATCGTTGATGAATTTACCGGACGGGTACTCCAAGGACGACGCTGGAGTGATGGCTTGCACCAAGCCGTTGAAGCCAAGGAAAAAGTCAAAATTCAGAACGAAACTCAAACCCTCGCAACGATTACCTATCAAAACTTCTTCCTGCTTTATCCAAAACTCGGCGGGATGACTGGTACAGCCAAAACCGAAGAAGTCGAGCTGGAAAAAACTTACAAAATCCAAGTCACCGTCATGCCCACCAATCGGGTGCGTCAGCGGTACGACTTCCCCGATGTTGTCTACAAAACCGAAGAAGCCAAATGGCGAGCTGTCGCCCAAGAATGCTCGGACATGCACAACACTGGGCGACCTGTATTGGTTGGTACCACCAGTATTGAGAAATCTGAAGTCCTCTCCACACTATTGAATCAACTCGAAATTCCCCATCAACTGCTCAACGCTAAACCAGAAAACGTCGAACGGGAATCCGAAATCATCGCCCAAGCTGGACGCAAAGGTGCGGTCACGATCGCCACCAACATGGCCGGACGTGGTACTGATATCATCTTGGGTGGTAACTCTGACTACATGGCACGGCTGAAGGTGCGAGAATACCTGATGCCTCGGATCGTTGCACCTGAAGATGATGGCAACTTCAGCCCCGCAACTGTAGCCGCCGCCCAGCAGAGCAAGGCTTCCGGCAAAGGTTTTGCTACTGGTAAAAAAGTTAAAACCTGGAAAGCATCTCCCGATATCTTCCCAACGGAACTATCCAAAGAAACAGAAGCAATGCTCAAAGATGCGGTGAACTTTGCCGTCGGGCACTATGGTGAACGGAGCTTATCCGAACTCGATGCGGAAGAAACTATCGCCGTCGCCTGTGAAAAAGCCCCAACAGAGATCGAAGCGATCCAAAAGCTGCGGGATGCCTATCGAGCCATTCGTAAGCAATACGACGAACTCACTTCTGTTGAGCATGAAGAAGTCCTCAGCAATGGCGGCTTACACGTCATCGGTACCGAGCGGCATGAATCCCGCCGCGTAGATAACCAGCTCCGAGGACGCGCAGGTCGTCAGGGCGATAAAGGCTCTACTAAATTCTTCCTCAGTCTCAAGGATCCATTGATGCAAATCTTCGGTGGCGATAAAGTCAGCGGCTTAATGGATGCCTTCCGCGTCGAGGAAGACATGCCCATCGAGTCCAAGATGCTCACCAATAGCCTCGAAGGTGCCCAGAAGAAAGTAGAAACCCACTACTATGACATCCGCAAGCAGGTATTTGAATACGACGAAGTGATGAACAATCAACGTCGCGCCATCTACGCCGAACGCCGTCGCGTCCTCGAAGGGCAAGATCTCAAGGAACAAGTGGTTCGCTATGCTGAGAAGACAATGGATGATATCGTCAATTACTATATCGATCCAGATCTACCACCCGAAGAATGGGATCTCGAAAAGCTAGTCTCCAAATCACGGGAATTTGTCGCCCTGTTCAACGATTTGACCCCCGCCCAAATTGAAGACATGACCTACGACGAAATCAAAGTCTACATGCGCGAAGAAGTCCGCCGTGCCTATGATGTCAAAGAAACCGACATCGACAAAGTTCAAGCCGGACTGATGCGCCAAGCCGAACGTTTCTTCATCCTCCAACAAATCGACACCCTCTGGCGCGAACACCTCCAATCGATGGATGCTCTCCGCGAATCAGTCGGACTGCGCGGTTACGGTCAAAAAGATCCGTTGATTGAGTACAAGCAGGAAGGTTATGAGATGTTCCTGGAAATGATGACCGACATTCGCCGGAATGTGGTCTACTCGATGTTCCAATTCTCACCCGAACGTCAAGCCCAAGCAGCATAGAAAGTTATGAAACCCAACATTTAAGTGTTGGGTTTCATGTTTAAATACAACTTGCAAAACCTATGCCTTTACATTTAATATGTCTGCTTTAATAGATGCTCTCAATTATGCGCTCGATCGACGAATAGCACTCAATTCTGAATTTGCATCAATTATTTTCCCAGGACTATCTCGCAAGAAAATCATGAAAATGACACGAGCTATTCCCTGTAAAATACCAGAAGAATTAATAGAGCTATATGAATGGCACAATGGTGCTGATTATGTTTATGACAATTTTATTCCTGGTTTTGAGTTTAAACCTTTGGAATATGCCATTAAAATGAACGGTGCATACAATGAATATTGTGATGATATTGCATTATCAATTATGGATTGTAATGGAGATGCTCAACTTTGCATAGTTCTTGGCAAAGATACTAGTACAGCCCCCATATACTGTAGAGATATGGAATTTGGCATTTACGAGCAGTGTTTTGAATCTCTAACCACAATGTTTCAAACTATCGCAGCATGTTTTGATGATGAGATATATTACTGGGATGTAGAATCGAAAATTATTCAAGGGAGATATTACGATCGATACTGTCAAATACATAAGAGGTACAATCCTAATTCCTCTTTGCTTCGCAGGATGTATCTCTGTTAGAAATCCAACGAACACGCAGACATCCTAGAGATGTTGGGTTTCATTCTTCAGCCCAACCTACCATTGAATATCATCGTCTGAACTATGATTAGAATGATTAACAGATAGACTATGACTAACCTATGAAATTAATCATAGTTCATCATTGAATCATTTTAATCACAGTTCAGACAATATTGCTCGATCGAACTCACCTCGATCAATTAAATAATCGAGACATAATGGGTTTAGATATTCGATCGCTCTCCATAGTACATATCTTTAATACCAACTAATTAGCCCTAGCTACTTACCTGAAGCAAAGAGATCCTGTTCCTGTTTACCAGATTTACTTTGAAGCAATTGGCATTCGCCAGCCAGTACCAAAAGCTCGATCAGTTATTTTCAATCCTGGCGGAGCTTGACGACGCTTGAATTCGGCACGTTTGACAAGCTTAGTAATTTTCTCGATTACCTGTGAATCATAACCTCGATCGATCAACTGTTCTGCGGATTGATGCTCACAGACTATCGCCTCTAAAATCGCATCCAAGACTTCATAAGGTGGTAAAGAATCTTGATCTACCTGTCCCGGTTTTAGCTCTGCGCTGGGGGGCTTTGTGATGATATTTTGGGGGATGATTTCTCTGTCTCGATTGAGCCAGTTACAGATTGAAAAGACGCGCATTTTTGGCACGTCAGCAATTACGGCTAAACCACCATTCATATCACCATAGAGCGTACAGTAACCCACTGCCATCTCGGATTTATTACCAGTAGAGAGGAGTAAGTAACCAAACTTATTGGACATCGACATTAACAGTGTCCCGCGAATGCGTGACTGAATATTTTCCTCTGCTAGTCCAAATTCTGTCCCTGCAAATAGTGAATCTAAACTGAGATCGAAACCCTGCATCAAGTTACCAATCGGGATAGTTTCAGTCTTAATTCCCAGATTAGCAGCTAGATCGATCGCATCAGTGACAGAATGCTCAGAACTATAGGGCGATGGCATCAGCACGCCTAAAACATTTTCGGCTCCAATTGCTTCAGCCGCAATTGCTGCGACTAACGCAGAATCGATGCCGCCACTCAATCCCAAAATTACTTTTTGGAAACCACATTTTTGGATATAGTCGCGAACACCCAATACTAATGCTTGCCAAACTTCGACATCGGCACTATCATTTAGCGGCTGAATTTTTGCTAGATTTAGATCTTGTTTAATTCGATCAAATTCGATGATGATCAAGTCTTGATCGAATGATGTCCCACGACAGACTAGCTCACCCGATCGATCGAATCCCAAGCTACAACCATCAAAAATCAGATCATCATTTGCGCCGACTTGATTAACATATAAAACTGGTCGATCATACTTGATCGCCGTATGTTTGAGCATGGCTTCACGCACGCTCTGTTTACCGACACTAAAAGGCGAAGCTGATAGATTGATCGATAAATCAATATCATGATCTGCTAATTCAGCGATCGGATTTACTAAATAACTCCGCTTACCCCAAAAGTCTTCGTCATTCCAGAGATCTTCGCAGACTGTCAGCCCGATTTTAATCCCATCAATCGTGAAGTGATTTGCCTCACTACCTGCCGCAAAATAACGATTTTCATCAAATACATCATAGGTGGGTAGCAGCCGCTTATGGAAGATATTTTGGACTTCTCCCTCTGTTAAGAGTGCAATACTATTAAACAGTGGCTTGCTACCTGTAATTGCAGAATTGAGATTAGGAGTAGCCAATCCAATTAGTACCGATAAATCCGGTGGTAGATCGATCGCTAATTGCTGAAGTGTCTGCGCCATCTCGGCAATGAAATGATTATTGAGTAACAAGTCTCGTGGTGGGTAGCCGCACAATGATAGTTCGGGTGTCAGTAGTAATTTAACTCCTTGATTCGCTACTTTATGAGCGACTTCTAAAATGCTTTGAGCATTCTTTTGAAGATCGCCAATCGTCGGATTGATTTGAGCCAGTGCTATTTTCATAATATGTTATACAAATAATAATGCCTTGTCTTTTAGTGGTGCAAACGCAACTGGATCAAAGCGAAACAATGTAGCTGGACGACCACTGCCACGAGCAGATTTGTGATTTGTTTCTTCTAGAAACTTTAGTTTGATTAAGCGATTACGAAAGTTAGAATAGTCAGAGAAAGATTCACCTAAAACGGTTGAATATAACTGATATATATCACTGAGCGTAAATAATTCGGGGAGGATATCAAAAGCGATCGGACTATATTCTAGTTTGCTTCTAAGCCGCTGATAGCCGTATTCAATAATTTGTTGATGATCGAAGGCGAGTTCAGGCAGTTTGTCAATTGGGTACCAAGCAATTCCGCCGACTCCAGTAGCGATTAATTCGGCAGCTTCATACCGAACTAGAGCAAAGTAACTGACAGATAAATATCTGATATTATATCGATCAACTGCTTCGCGCGGGTCTCGATCTGGGC